>CACOIH010000008.1 GCA_902627245.1 uncultured Alphaproteobacteria bacterium | reverse complement strand
AAAGCTTTTAATCTATCCCTTAGAGATGCTGCTAATTCAAAGTTCCTACTTTTAGATGCTTTATACATTTGTACTAAAAAACTTTTTTGAATTTTCTCTGTATTACCACTACTTAAAAATTCATCGGCTGACTCAATAAGTTTTGAATAGGCTTCTCTCGTTATTTTACTTCCACATGGTCCTGAACACCTTTTTAGATAGTAATTAAAACACAATTTGTTTCCAGCTGATACTTCTTTATCGGTACATGATCTAAGTAAAAAAATTCTTTGTAGTGTATTTATAGTTCTATTTACAGCGTCTGGGCTTGCAAATGGCCCATAATATCTTCCCGGCTTATTTTTAGCACCTCTATGTTTTTCGATTCTTGGAAAATCATGTTCAGAAGAAATAAAGATATATGGGAACGATTTGTCGTCTCTTAATAATATATTAAATCTTGGTTTATATTTCTTGATTAAATTACACTCTAATATAATTGCTTCCAATTCAGTATTAGTAACAAAGAAGCTCATAGAATTTGTTAAACTAACCATTCTTTGAATTCTTCTAGTAAGGTTATTAGTTGATAAGTAATTTTTAACTCTATTTGATAAATTCTTTGCTTTACCAATATATAAAATATTGCCTTTGATATCTTCCATTTGATAGACACCTGGTTGAGAGGGTAGTGTCTTAGATGTAGAACGTATTATTTCTTGTCCTTGAAGCGTCATTTTAGCAGTCGTAAAATAGTCAATATTTCTCTAAATACAGTTTAATATAACAATCTATTTAAAGAATGAAATTATTATAGTTCATTTATTGTTTAATATAATATAGGGATGTTTTAAATTTAAGGGAGTAAATATGGCTAAAATGACTACTGAAGAAGCTTTTGTTAAAGTATTACAAAAGCATGGAATACAACATGCCTTCGGTATTATAGGATCAGCTTTTATGCCGATTTCTGATTTATTTCCTAAAGCTGGTATAACATTTTGGGATGTTGCTCATGAGTCTAACGGTGGAATTATGGCTGATGGTTATACAAGATCTACCGGAAAAATTGCTATGTGTATTGCTCAAAATGGACCTGGTATCACAGGATTAGTCACTCCAATAAAAACCGCATATTGGAATCACACTCCTATGTTATTAGTTACACCACAGGCTGCTAATAAGACAATGGGTCAAGGCGGTTTTCAGGAAGTAGAACAAATGAACTTGTTTAAAGACATGGTTTGTTATCAAGAGGAAGTTAGGGATCCTTCAAGAGTTGCTGAAGTACTTAATAGAGTTATTTCAAAAGCTATTAAGGGTTCAGCGCCTGCACAATTAAATATACCTAGAGATTTTTGGACACAAGTTGTAGATATTGAAATTCCACCAATAATTAAATTTGAAAGACCTTCAGGAGGATCAGAGGCAATCAAAAAAGCTGCTGATTTACTATCAAATGCAAAATTTCCAGTTATTTTATCTGGAGCTGGAGTTATTCTGGCAGATGCAATCGATGACTGTAAAAATCTTGCAGAAAAATTAAGTGCACCAGTTGCATGTGGTTATCAACATAATGATAGTTTTCCTGGTAAGCATGCTCTTTCAGTTGGTCCATTAGGTTATAATGGCTCGAAAGCTGCAATGGAGATTATATCTAAAGCAGATGTTGTTCTAGCTCTCGGAACTAGACTTAATCCATTCTCAACTCTTCCGGGATATGGAATCGATTATTGGCCAAAAAATGCTGAAGTAATTCAAGTAGATATTAACTCTGATAGAATTGGTCTTACAAAAAAAATAAGCGTTGGTATTTGTGGAGATGCTAAATTAGTTTCAAAACAAATCTTAGAAAATCTTTCCTCAGATGCTGGAAAAGTAAATAGAAAAGAAAGAGAGGAATTGATACACAAAACAAAATCATCTTGGCTTCAAACTTTGACAGGTCTTGACCACGAAGATGATGACCCGGGAACTTCTTGGAATAAAGACTCAAGAGATAGAGAGCCGGAAAAAATGTCTCCAAGAATGGCTTGGAGAGCTATTCAAGCAGGATTGCCTGAAGATGCAATTATATCTAGTGATATAGGAAACAATTGTGCAATTGGAAATGCATATCCTACATTTGAAAATGGAAGAAAATATTTGGCTCCAGGTTTATTTGGTCCTTGTGGCTACGGCTTTCCCTCCGTTATAGGTGCTAAAATTGGTTGTCCTGATACCCCTGTTGTTGGATTTGCAGGAGATGGCGCTTTTGGCATTAGTATGAGTGAAATGACTTCTTGTAATAGAGAAGGGTGGCCAAACATAACAATGATTATTTTTAGAAACTATCAATGGGGAGCAGAAAAAAGAAATACAACTCTTTGGTATAATAATAATTTTGTTGGTACTGAACTTGATCCTAAACTCAGCTATGCAAAAATAGCCAATGCTTGTGGCTTTAAGGGAATTAAGGTTAATACACAGGAAGAATTGACTGAAGCTTTACAACTTTCATGTAAAGAGCAGATGAAAGGTACAACCACCTTTATAGAAGTAATGCTTAATCAAGAGCTTGGAGAACCATTTAGAAGAGATGCTATGAAAGCTCCTGTTGAGGTTGCTGGCATAGATCCTAAAGATACAGTTATTCAATAAAATATTAGTGGATCTTTTACATTTAATTATAGGTTTGTTGCTTTTAGTTGCTGGGGCTGAAATAGTTATAAGAGGCTCAGTTAGTTTTGGAAAAAAATTAAATATTTCATTATTTGCAGTTGGTGTTGTTATTGTTGCTGGTGGCACTTCATTACCTGAATTGGCTAGTAGCATTAATGCTGTTATTAGTAATCATGCAGATCTAGCGGTTGGAGCTGTAGTTGGAAGTAATATAGCAAATTTAATATTAGTTATGGCAGCTACCACCGTCATTCTTCCAATATCTAACATTACTAAAAATCAAATTAATCAAGCCTGGATAAATATAGGTCTTGGAGTTGCTTTAATTCTTATGAGCTTTTTATATTTTAATTACATATTTGGGATTGTTTCAATGATTTTGCTAATTTTAATTATGTATCAACAATTTAAAAAAGGTACATTATACTTAGAAGAAATAAATAAAAGTGAGTATTCAACTCTTTTATCTATATTTTTAATTTTAATAGGAATTATTTTTTTAATATATGGATCTGACCTATTTGTAAACTCAGCTATTAGTATTGCAAATTATTTTAATGTTTCAGAAGCTGTAATTGGATTATCTATAATAGCCTTTGGAACTTCACTACCAGAATTAGTTGTAGGCATAATGTCAGCTATAAAGAAAAAAGTTGATTTTGCTCTTGGTAATATTTTAGGTTCAAATATTTACAATGTACTTGGTGTTTTAGGTATTAGTTCTTTTTTTGGGACATTTTCAATGCCAGAAATTATCGCCAAACAAGACTTACTTTTCATGCTTTTAATTACTTTTATAACTCTAGGCTTTATGTTCTTTGTAAAAAAAATAGGAAGAATTTTTGGAA
Source organism: uncultured Alphaproteobacteria bacterium (assembly GCA_902627245.1). GTDB lineage: Bacteria > Pseudomonadota > Alphaproteobacteria > HIMB59 > CACPNW01. The sequence continues at coordinate 51,190 of CACOIH010000008.1, read as the reverse complement.
GTATAAGTTTAATATTATACGCTTGTTATATGTATTTTATTTTTATTTAATTCAAGAATGAAACTTAATAATGAAAAAAAAATTTTAGAATTCTTAAACATTGCAATAGATTCAGGAAGAGAAATACTTAACATTTATGATAAAGAAATTGCTATTAATTCTAAAGAAGATAAATCACCAATTACGCAAGCAGATATAAATTCAAATAATTTAATAGTTAGCAGACTAAAAAAACTGGAGCCAAATATTCCAATTTTAAGTGAAGAAAGTTTAGTTGAATGGGAAAAAAGAAAAAATTGGGGTACGTATTGGCTCATAGACCCTTTGGACGGAACCAAGGAATTTATAAATAGAAATGGAGAATTTACGGTTAATATTTCATTGATTGAAAATAACAATCCAATTTTTGGAATAATTTATTCTCCTGTAAAATCTTTACTATACTATGCACTTAAAAATAATGGTTGTTATAAATTACAAACTAATTCAAATTTAAAAACTTTAAAAGATTTTAATAAAATAAATATAAATAACGTAAATAACTCAACTATAAAAGTTATTGGTAGTCGGTCACATTCAAGTAAAGAATTTGAGATTTGGATAGAAAATAAATTTAAAAATTTTGAATTAATTACAATTGGAAGTTCTCTTAAGTTTTGTATTCTTGCTGAAGGTAAAGCTGATATATATCCAAGATTGGGACCAACTTCTGAATGGGATATAGCAGCTGGTCATATTATATTGGAAGAAGCAGGAGGAAAATTGAAAACAATTGATAACAAAGATATTTTATACAATACTAAAGAAGATATTTTAAATCCTTATTTTATAGCTTATGGTAATTTATCTAAAGTAGATTAGTATGAAATTATCACATATTGAAAAACTAGAATCTGAGAGCATTCAAATAATAAGAGAAGTTGTTGCTGAATTTGAAAATCCTGTAATGCTTTATTCGATTGGAAAAGATTCATCAGTAATGCTCCACTTAGCTCAAAAAGCTTTCTATCCAAATAAAATTCCATTTAAATTAATGCACATAGACACAACTTGGAAATTTAAAGAAATGATTTTATTCAGAGATGAAACTGTACAGAAACATAACTTAGATTTACTAGTCCATATCAATGAGGATGGAGTGCGTGACAAAATAAGTCCAATTTCTCATGGTTCAAAAATACATACAGATGTAATGAAAACTCAAGCTTTGAAGCAAGCACTAGATAAATATCAATTTGATGCAGCATTTGGAGGAGCTAGAAGAGATGAGGAAAAGTCCCGAGCAAAAGAGAGAATTTTTTCTTTTCGTGATAAAAACCATCGGTGGGATCCTAAAAATCAAAAACCAGAACTTTGGAACTTATTTAACACCAAAATAAATAAAGACGAAAGTGTTAGAGTCTTTCCATTATCTAATTGGACAGAAATTGATGTATGGCAATATATATACCAAGAAAAAATACCGATAGTTCCTTTATACTTTGCAAAAACTAGACCAATAATTAAGCGAGATAATATGTTGATAATGATCGATGATGATCGATTAGAATTAAAACAAAATGAAACGGTAGAAGAAATAAAGGTGAGATTTAGGACTTTAGGCTGCTATCCATTAACTGCTGCTGTCGAGTCATCAGCATCAAGTGTTGAAGAAATAATTATTGAGCTTCTAGAAACTAAATTCTCAGAACGACAAGGACGTTTGATAGATAATGATCAAATCGGTTCAATGGAGAGAAAAAAACAAGATGGATATTTTTAATGGATTTAGAAGCCTTTTTTAAAAATCAAAATGAGAAAAAACAGTTAAAAATCTTAACTTGTGGTTCTGTTGATGATGGTAAGTCAACTTTGCTTGGCAGACTTATGTATGACTCTAAAAATATTTATAGTGATCAATTAAGTCAAACACAGACTGAAAGTAAAAAGTATGGAACTCAAGGAAAAGAAGTTGATCTGGCATTATTAATTGATGGTCTTCAAGCTGAAAGAGAACAAGGAATAACAATTGATGTAGCCTACCGTTATTTTGAGACTGAAAAATGCAAATTTATTGTTGCAGATACTCCTGGTCATGAGGAGTATACAAGAAATATGGCAACTGGAGCTTCTAACTCCGATATAGGTATTATATTAGTTGATGCCTCAAAGGGTATATTAGATCAAACAAAAAGACACACTTTTATTTTATCACTTCTTGGAATTGAGAACATAATTGTGGCAATTAATAAAATGGATTTAATTGATTATGATGAAATAACTTACAAAGAAATAATCAGGTTTTTCAAATTAATCTCAAGTCAATTTAACTTTAAAACAGAAAAATTTATTCCAATTTCGGCCCTAAGAGGTGACAATGTATTCATAAGAAAAAAAAATATACATTGGTATAAAGGCAAAACATTAATCGAAGAACTTGAGCAAATAAATTTAGTTGATGCAGAAGAAGATGATTTTTCCATGCCTGTTCAGTGGGTAAATAGACTAAGTTCAAATTTTAGAGGTTTTAGTGGTACAATTTCTTCTGGAAAAGTTAAAATTAATGACGAAGTTCAAGTTTTACCTAGCAAACAAAAAAATAGAATTAAAAAAATTCTAACACCTAGTGGTGAGAAAGACTTTGCAATCAAAGACCAAGCAGTAACTTTTACATTTGATAAAGAGATAGATATTTCAAGGGGTAATCTGATATGCTCAAATGAAAAACATAATTATTTTTCTTCAGATCAATTTGCTTCCCATATTATTTGGATGAACAAAGAGGAAATGTTACCGGAGAGGAATTATATTTTTAGATTTATAAATTCTCAAATACTTGGAAAAATTACAGATCTTGTTCATAAAGTAAATATTAATACATTTGATAAAATTGCCTCTAAATCATTAAGCTTGAATGAAATTGGTTACTGTAAAGTTGCATTAAATAAAAATACAATTTTTAATTCTTATAAAAATAATAAAAAATTGGGAAGTTTTGTAATAATTGATCAATTTAACAATCAGACTTTAGCGGCAGGTGTTATAGATCACGAACTCAGAAGAGCTTCAAATATTTCATGGCAAAATATGTCTATAAATAAAAATTTAAGATCTTCTAGTAACGGACAACAACCATGTATATTGTGGTTTACGGGACTTTCAGGATCAGGAAAATCTACTATAGCAAATATAATTGAACAAAAATTACATCAGTTAGGTAAACATACTTATTTGTTAGATGGCGATAATGTGAGACATGGATTAAATAAAGATCTTGGTTTTACTGACACAGACCGTGTAGAAAATATTAGACGTATTGCAGAAGTATCTAAACTAATGGTTGATGCTGGTTTAATTACAATTGTTTCTTTTATATCACCATTTAAATCTGAAAGAAAAATGGCACGTGCATTAGTAGAGGAGCATGAGTTTATTGAAATTTTTGTCGATACATCAATTAATGAATGTGAAAAAAGAGATCCAAAGGGATTGTATAAAAAAGCAAGAGCTGGACAATTAAAAAATTTTACTGGTATTGATTCAAATTATGAAAAACCTCATTCTCCAGAAATTATTTTGAAAACAGAAAACAACAACGCAGAGGATTTAGCTGAGCAAGTTTTACAATATTTAAAAAATAATAATAAAATCTAGTTCTTTAATTTAGCAGCAGGTTTACCATACTCAACATTGACACCACCAAATCTTCTTACTCGAACATTACATTGTTCTGCATGACCAATGAATCCTTCAAGATATGATAGTCTAGATCCATACTCTCCAATTTTAGTTGCTGCTTCATCAGTCATTATTTTTTGGTAAGTATGTGTTTTAATAAATTTACCTACCCAAAGACCTCCAGTATATCTACCAGCTTTTTTTGTTGGTAATGTGTGATTAGTTCCAATTACTTTATCACCATTAGCAACATTTGTTCGAGCTCCTAAAAAGAGAGCTCCATAAGCAGTCATATTATTCAAAAACCAATCATCTCTATCTGTCATTACTTGGACATGTTCTGAAGCAATTTCATTTGCCTTACCCAACATTTCTTCATAAGTATCACATAGGATTATTTCACCATAATCTCTCCAACTAACACTCGCTGTATCTTTTGTTGGTAAAATTTCCAATATTCTTTTAATTTCATTAATTGTTTCATTCGCAAGTTTTCTTGAATTTGTAATCATTACTGCAGGTGAGTTATAACCGTGCTCTGCTTGACCTAATAAATCTGTTGCACAAATTTCACCATCTACTGTTTCATCTGCAATAACCATAGTTTCAGTAGGACCAGCAAAAAGATCGATACCTACTTTTCCATATAGTTGTCTTTTAGCTTCAGCCACAAATGCATTACCTGGTCCAACCAACATATCAACTGGTTTTATAGTCTCAGTTCCTATTGCCATTGCGCCAACACCTTGCATACCACCTAATACATATATCTCATGTGCTCCACCTAGTTTCATTGCTGTGACAACAGCTGGATTTGGTTTTCCTTGAAAAGGAGGTGTTGTTGCAACTATTCTAGGTACTCCAGCAACAGATGCTGTAACAACAGACATATGGGCAGATGCCACCATAGGAAATTTTCCAGCAGGTACATAACAACCTACAGCTTGAACAGGAATATTTTTATGACCTAGGATTACACCAGGATGCGTTTCCACTTCTAGTTCGTTTAATGTTTTTAGCTGTGCTTCAGCAAACGATCTAACTTGTTTTTGAGCAAATTTAATATCTTCTATATCTTCATCTAATACTTCACTCATTAGTTGAGTGATTTGATCTTCAGATAATTTAAAACTTGGCGGGGAATAGTTATCAAATTTATTTGATAATTCTCTAATGTATTCATCTCCTTTTGCTTCAATTCTATGTAATGTATCTTCAACAACTTTTTTTACTTTCTCGTTATCTTCAGATCTTTGTTTTTCATCTATTCCTTTTTTTAAATATTCTATAGCCATATTTATTTTGTATGAATTAATTTAAATATATCAATACCTATTTGGTTTAAAATATGAGCAATATCAATAGGCACCCAATTTTCTCTAATTAAACCCTCATGATTTAAATAAAAATCCATAACTCTCATTTCTACCATTTTATCTTTCGCATCAAAGCCTAACCAATCATTAGTGCCATATTTGCTTTTGATACTATGCCAGCCACCTGTCATTGAAAAGTTACCATCTCCAATTCTAATATAGTGTCCGATAGTATTATAATTTCTTTCTCTAAAAGTTAGTCTAAACGGAAGTTGATGATGATCAACAAAACCAGATAAACCTCTTGCAGTTCCAATACCCGATGGACCGTACCACATCATTTTTGGGTGCCAATATTGTTTTTGTGGATGATTCATAAGTTTTTCTCTTATCTGATCTTTGTTAAGACCTGGTTCTTTTTCAGGTTTGATATCAAGACTTTTTTGCATTGTTAAATCTAAATGAAGTGATTTTAATGATAAGTCTTTGTCTAGATTTTCATTATTTTCACCATCTCCCGTAATCGGACTTGGCCACATTCCTTCAGTTCCTAAAGATTTATTTATAGGCCAATGACCAGCTTGACGAATAAAATCAACAGTATCTATTAAAATATATGATTTTATAATTTTATTATTAGTAATTTGATGAGCCTCACAGGTTCTTAAATAAATTGTTTTGTTTGTCGGGGGTACTCCAAGCCATTGGTTTACAAATGTTCCAGTTAAATGACTAATAAAAGAAACAAAAATTTTATCTTGAAATGAGCCTCCAATGACTAGATTGTTCCTTCTTTCTAAATCAGGAAAAGATTTCTTTAAAGGTAACCATAGTTTATATTTAATTTCATCAATACCTTTAATTTCATTTATAGGATGAAAAGCATTAAGCTCAGCTTCATCATGATAAAATTTAGCTAACAGTTCATCTAAATTTTCTATGGATGTTTCAGCAATTTTATTTAAAAGATTTTTGAAGTATTTTTTATTCTTAATATTTTGTTTTGGATCTAAATCTAAATGAATAATGTTATTATTATTCTTTTGCGCCGTTTCAAAATCTTTGTTTATTCCAGTCATCTGTATATATACACACACCAATAAATTAAATAGTATTTGATTTATTCAATAATATGAATATTATTCAAAAAAAATGAATAAAATATCATTGTAATATGTCAACTAATATTAACTCAAGATTAGCTAAATTTGATGAACTGGTTCCAAGTAATATACCTTTCGTTGAGGGTAAACTAAAAGGCCATCAAGATAGAAAAAATTATTCAGTTATTGGACCAGGAGTAAGTGAAGATGCAAAGCAAAATGTAAAAATTGCAGAAGAACATGGATTTAATATTGGAGCTGTTAGTGCTGCACCAATGAATGGCTCAGGATTACACAGTCATACCACAGCAGAAGTTTTTGTTATTCATGCTGGATCATGGAGATTTTACTGGGGTGTTGATGGAACTGAAGGCGAAGTAATTCTTAATCGTGGTGATGTAGCTTCTTTTCCCACCAATATGTTTAGGGGTTTTCAAAATGTAGGTGAGGATGAAGCATTAATGTTTGTAGTACTTGGTGAAAATGATCCTGGTGTTATTACGTGGACACCAAAATTGTTAAAAGATGCTAAAGACTCAGGTATGGTATTAATGAATGATAATTCTTTAATTGATACTGCAAAGCAACAAATTCCTGATGAAGACAAAATAATTCAACCCTTAAAAGAACAAGAGCTTGAAACATTTGATCATTATACTTCATCTGAAATTGAAAAATATGTGATAAGATTAAATGATTCTGAAAAATATTTTGTTGATGACGAGCACTATAATTCTAATAAAATTATTAATTACATTGATAATCTTAATATTCACAACAAAACATTTGAACCTTATATTCCCCATAAAACTGGTTTCAGTTTATCTCTTTTGCAAGGAAAAAATGCTCATATTCATGAATATGCACTAGAAAAATCTGAAGTATTTAACTGTTTAGATGGTGAATGGGAAATTCAATGTGATGGAGAAAAAGTAGTAATTGGTGCAAGAGATACTTTTTCAGTGCCAAAAAATTCTGTGCGCTCAATCAAGCAGATAGGTGATACCGATGGTAAATTATTTATTATTAGACAGACAAATTAAAAAACTTCATGAAAGGTTTTGATAATCAATTCAAAAACTTACCCGATTATATCTTAAAAATAACCTATCAGATTTGGGAAAATAATGATGTTGAATCAATAAAGAAATATTATGCTGATACACCTCAAGTAAGTTTACCAACTCCCACAAGATCACCTGGAGGAGTAATTTACGGTGCAGACCCGGTAATAAAAACCACAAAAGAAAGTAAGAAACTTTTTCCAGATCGTACCCTGCTCGGTGAAGATGTAATATGGATTGGCAATGATAAAGAGGGGTATTTTTCTTCACATCGGATATTATCAACCTCTACTCACAATAATGACGGCTTATATGGAGAGCCTACTGGTAAGAAGTTATATTATAGAACAATAGCAGATTGTGCTTGTATGAATAACCAAGTTTATGATGAATGGCTTGTTCGAGATCAGGGAGCAATAGTTAGGCAAATTGGAATCGAGCCAAAAATATTTGCTAATAATTTAATTTTACAAGAAGGTGGGCCAGATAAATCCTCAAAACCCTTTAATGAAAATACCCCCGTTAAATCAATTTATACATCACCAATTCTTCCATCAGGAAATATTGGAGAAACATATGGAAATATATTAACTTCAATCATGAATGTAAATGCTGAAAAAACAATTAATGATAATTATGACAGATCAATCCAACAATTTCAACCTGGTGGTCAACTTCACTATGGACGGGATGAATGTATTAAATTTTGGAAACAACTCCGATCATCTTTTCCAGACGCGCTATTTACAATAGAACATATTGCTTTTACAGAAGAGGAATCTCAAGCTAAAAAAGCAGCAATTAGATGGTCGCTTAATGGGAAACATCAAGGAAATGGAATTTTTGGACAGCCATCCAACGCAAAAATTTACGTTATGGGAATTAATCATGTTGAATTTGGATCTATGGGCATTAAGAATGAATGGGTTCTTTATGATGAAACTATGGTTTGGAAACAAATTTTATTAAAGACTGGGTAATATTAAGAAATGACATCTATCTTAACAACACATGTAGGAAGTCTTCCTCGATCAAAAGAACTATCAGAATTGCTTTTTGCTAAAGATAAAGGTGAAGAGTATAGTAAAGAAAAATTTGACGAAGTATTATCCTTAAATGTTGACCAAATAGTAAAAAGGCAACTCGAAGTAGGGATTGATTTTATTAGTGATGGAGAGATGAGTAAAATAAGTTATGCAACTTATATCAAAGATAGGATTGATGGTTTTTCAGGTGAAAGTGAGAGAAGAGCACCAGCTGATCTAGATGATTTTCCAGAGTATAAAGATAAAATAGCTAAAAGTGGTGGGACCCCAACTTATTCAAGACCGTGCTGTACACATGAACTAAAAATTAAAGATGAAATATCTCTACTAAATGACATTGCTAATTTTAACACTTCATTGAAAAAATTTAATCATACAAAAGCATTTATGAATGCAGCATCACCAGGGGTGATAAACGTTTTTATGCCAAATAAATATTATAATAGTGATGATGATTATTTAAACAAGCTATCAAGTATAATGGCTCTTGAATATGAAAAGATTACTGCGGCTAATATTCAAGTACAATTAGATTGCCCTGATTTGGCACTAGCTAGACATATGAATTTTAAAGATCTTGCAGAAGACGAGTTTTTAAAAAGAGCAGAAATTCAAATTGAGTGTTTAAATACCGCTTTAGAAAATGTTGATAGTGAAATGACAAGAATGCATATTTGTTGGGGTAATTATGAAGGTCCTCACACACATGATATTGCCCTTGAGAAAATTCTACCAATAATCTTGAAATCAAAAATTAAATATTTTCTTATTGAGTCATCAAATCCTCGTCACGCACACGAGTGGAAAGTTTTTGAAGAAATAAAATTACCCAAAGATAAAGTTTTAGTACCTGGTGTAATCGATTCAACATCAAACTTTGTTGAACATCCTGAAGTTGTTGCTGATAGATTAATACAATTTTCAACTGTTATTCCAAAAGATCAATTGATGGCTGGAACTGATTGTGGTTTTAGTACCTTTGCTGGTTTTGGTAAGATCGATGAAAATATATGTTATGAAAAACTTCATGCATTAGTTACGGGAACTAAACTTGCCTCTAAAATAATTTAATTAATTGTTACTATTTTTAGCTTGATCTAATAAATCAATACCTAGATTTTTTAAGAAATGTAGATGGTCAATAAAAATCCAATTTTCTGCAATTTTATCGCCGTCTCTTCTATATAAATCAACAACTCTCATTTCAGACTCAGTATTACTAGCTTTAGTTAAACCTAAGTATCCATCTTTTGGTTTCATAATCAGATTTGGCCAACCAAACCAACCTCCCAAATCATCTTCAGCACTACTAAGAATATGTCCATTAAATTTAACAAATTCTAAGCCTTCTTCAAAAGGTCCTGAATGACCTTTTATGTAACCATCTATAGTATAAGACGCACCTATTCCACCTGGTCCCCACCAAATCATATCTTTTTTCCAATCAAGCTCTAATTCATCTTTGAAAGACTTCATCTTTGATCCTTCAACTAATCGATCACGCATTCTGTGAATAAGTTTTAATGTCTTCTCTCCTTCATTTTGATCAGACAAATTAAATTTTAAACCTTGATGATTCATTGGTCCTGGAGTTACACATACAAATCCTGTTGATTCCGGAATAATGGAGAGACCTAATTGTTGCATAAAATTCATTAGATCTAAAAAAAATGCACCTTCAGTTATTTTATTATTTTCTATTTTATAAAATTCAGCATATCTCAATAAAACAGATTTATTATTTGGCTGTAGTCCAAAAAAACTTTTATTAAATACACCCATTAAGTGACCCATACTAGAAACCCATATTCCTTGATTTGTGTCATGAGAATTTATACCGGCATAAAAAATATCCATTCTTCTTTGAATTGGTCTGAATGAATTTTTAATTGGTTCCCATAAATGTTTAGCAACATTTTCAACTCCATTTATTTCATTAAAAGGATGAGTACATCTCATATAAAAATTATCTGATGTATATTTATAAATTATATCAATAAGCTCTTCATTTTTAGCACTATCTAGATCACTAAAAAAATCGAGAATTAATTTTTTTTCTTTTTGAAAATTAACCATCGTTTGAATCATTATATTAATTAAAATAAAATAACAATATTCATTTTTTTGAATAAAAATTCATTGCATTGAAATATTTTTAAATGTATTTCATAACAAATACGGATTATGAAATTTAATAAAATTACAGATAAAAGACCACAAGCCCTTGAAGACCATCATATGCCAAAGAGTTATGATATTTCATTAAAAGCATATGGAGGTGGAGGAACAGCAAAATCACTAAATCCAAAAGCAAAAAAACTTAAACATCAATCAATGAAGGGGTTTGAGGATCAGTATAAAAATATAATCGATTACATAGTGAGAATTACTTATCAAATATGGGAAGAAAAAAATATCGGATACATTTATGATACCTACAGTAAAGATTGCAGAGTTTGGGATGAATTTGGTTTGCAATCCGGATCTGAAAAAATAGTTGCTGATACTGTTCACACCAACAATGCCTTCCCAGATATTAGATTATTTGCTGATGAAGTTATCTGGGCAGGAGATGAAAATGCTAGTTTTCATACATCGCACAGAACAATTATTACTGGGACCAATACTGGATTTAGTAAATTTTCCAAACCAACCGGGAAAAAAGTAAGATTATTTTGTATTGCAAACTGTGTAGCAAAAGATAATGAAATTTATTACGAAAACGTTGTCTACGATACAGCAGGCTTAATTAAACAACTCGGTTTAGATTTACATCAAGTTGCTAAACAACTTGTCGATGAAGGAATTGCAGGGCCCTATACACCTCATTTTAAAAACTCTAAGCCAACTAGAAATATTACTAAATTAAAACCAATTAGTTTTGATATTCCGGATAAAATTACAAATGTAAGAGAATTTGTTCATGCAGTTTATGATACAATTTGGAATAGACGAAACTTTTCTGCGATAAATAAAGCATACTCTAGTAATGTAGAATTTGAAGGCTCAACTGGTCGTAAATTTAAAGGAGCTTTGCAATTAAGAAAATTTATAATATCAATTTTAGCTTCATTTCCTGATCTTGCATTAAGTATCGAAGATTTATACTGGATGGGAAATACAAAAGATGGTTTCTTAGTATCAGTGCGTTGGGGCGCAGTAGGAACGCACAAAGGAAATGGCTCATATGGCAAACCAACTAATAGAGAGGTGTATTTGTGGGGAATTACTCAATGGCAAATTAAAAATAATAAAATTGTCAAAGAATGGACTGGTTTTAATGAGCTAGCAATTCTAATGCAAATTTTAGGAGATACAAAATGACTTTAGATGAAAGTAAAAAATTATTAGCTGATATGTATGATGCACTCAATGCGCAAGATCTAGAAGCTCAACATAAATATTGGCATGATAATATGGTTTGGCATGGCCCTCCAGGTTTTGGTGATATCCATGGTATAGAAAACTTTAAATATAAAGTTCTAAAACCTTTTTATGATGCATTCCCAGATTATCATGTAAAAAATGATATTGTCGTTGCTGAAGGTGAGTGGATAAGCGCAACAGGTTTTCTAACAGGTACACATAGCGGAACATACTTAGGAGTAGAGCCTACTGGAAAAGCAATTAAAATGCAATTTTCAGATTTTTGGACAATTAAAGAAGGAAAGTTTTTAGATAATTACGTCATGGTTGATAACCACGGTGTGTTTGAACAAATGGGTTTAAAATTTAAATAAAATTAATCTAAATTAAATTAATTATTTGTTGTTTTTCTTTTTATTAATCTGCCTTGAACAATATGGTTAATAGCTTCGTAATCAGGGTCTCTTATATATTCATCAATTAACTGAGTTACCAATTTGGACATTTGTCTAATTGGCTGTCTAACAGTTGTAAGATCGTAAGATTTCCAATTTGACATAGAAATGTCATCATAGCCTATTAACTCAATTTCTTTTGGTATTTTTAAATTTGTATTTTGTTTAATATAATCCATACTTCCAAAGGCCATTGTATCATCAGCACAAAAAATAGCTGTAATATTTTTGTTTTTCAAAATTTTTTCTGTAGCTTGATAACCTCCATCATAAGTAAAAAAACCTTTTTCAATATTCAACTTTATTTTTTTTAAACTCTTTAAATATTGCTTAAAACCTTTTGATCTTTCATCGCTTACAAATGAGCCCTTAGGACCTTCAATTAGTCCAATAGTTTGATGTTTATTTTTTATAAAATATTCAGCCACCATTTGACCACCATTTCTGTGATCGCACGCAACTGAACTTAATGTTGGTATATTCCAAGATCTGTTATATGCAATAAACTGTATTCTTTTTGCATTGCAACTCTCAACAAAACTATCAGTAGGTTTAGTAGCAGAAACAATCGCAATCAATTTATCTTTTAGATAAGGTTGAATTAACTTTTCATCTAATTCCTCTCCGTCATCAGTTGTAATTAGAAGAATTCTGAAACCTCCTAATCTTAAAGCTTCGTGTAATTCAGTAAGCACTTCAGGATAATATCTGCTTGTTACATATGGTAGTATAACGGCCACCAAGCCACTATCTTCATTTATTACTATACCATTAGAGATATTAGGAGCTTTATATTTTAATTTTTTTGCAGCTTCTAATACCCTTAATTTTGTTCTACTTGAAATACTTGCGCCTTTAGTAAAACATCGTGAAACAGCAGATTGAGACACTCCAGCCAGTTTTGCTACGTCTTGTGATGTCGCAGTCTTAGTAAAATTCATGGTTTTATCCCCTGTTTAAATTATGCAATTTATTGAATATTAATTCATATTATTGCAATATTTTTATAATGCTAATATAAAGCATTTATAGATAAATGTGAATTTCACACTTTAATTAATAAGGGGAAATATATGAAAAAACTATTAATAGCTTTATTATTCTCTTTTGTTAGCACAGGTGCATATGCTGATGGCCACTCACCTTGTGGAGTAACAGATGGATCAATAAAGATTTTAGCAAACGAATTTACAACATACAGAATTTTCATGGATGAAGTAAAAAGTTGTGCAGGAGATGGAGCAGATTTTTCTGTAACTCATTCCGTTGACCATAATAAATTACAAGTTGCAGCATTATCTGCTAACCCAGCTGAGTTTTCTGCAAAACTTGTAACTAATGGTTCAATTACAACTTTAATGAATGATAACCTAATTCGTCCACTTGATGATTTAGTTGCTAAATACGGAAGTGCATTACAAGACAATCAAAAGATTGTGATTGATGGCAAGATATATGCAATAGCTTTTATGGCTAACGCACAGCATCTTTGGTATAGAGAAAGCATTCTTAACGATTTAGGTATAGCAGTTCCTTCAACTTACGAAGAAGTAATTGCAGCTGCAGAAAAAATTAAGGCTTCTGGAAAAATGGCTAATCCATATGCTGGTGCTTTCAAATCTGGATGGAACCTTGGTCAAGAGTTTGTAAATATGTATCTAGGTCATGGCGGTGATTTCTTTAAAGCAGGAACTGCAGAAGTAAGCGTTAATAATGACAAAGGTGTAGCTGCTCTTAATATGCTTAAAAGATTAACAGAGGTTAGTAACCCGGATTTCTTAACTCAAGATACAAATGCAGTTAAAGAAGAATGGGAGTCAGGTAATGTAGCATTAATGCATGTTTGGAATTCTGGTGCAGCATCATTATTAGATGATGAAGGTGACCAAATGATCAAAGCAGACACTAGACTAGCTAACTCTCCAACAGTTGGTGGTGGAAGTAAACCAGCTACTACACTTTGGTGGGATGGATTTGGTATTGCAACAAATACTTCTGATGCGAACGCAGAAGCTTCTTTTAGAGCTCTTCTAGGTGCAGCAACTTCAACAGAGATGGCGAACGCTAATCCAAATGCAACAATTTGGTTAATTGATGGCTATACTCCTGGAGATACCGCTGGACCAGTTGTTGACGCAGCTAACAGAGGCGCAACACCTTACCCAAGTTTACCTTATATGGCATTATTACATGGTGCTTTAAGCACAGAACTTGTAGAATTCCTTCAAGGTAATGAGTCTGCTGAAAAAGCATTAGCTGATGTAGAAGCTGCTTACGTAGCAAAAGCTACTGAGCAAGGTTTTCTATAAACCTTATAATTAAATATGATAAAGTGGAACATAAATATGTTCCACTTTTTTTTTAATAAGATTTAAATGCCTCATAAAACATTTTTTTGGTTTTTCTTTCCAAGTGGCTTAGCCATGCTATTGTTTATAGGTCTCCCAATTATCTCAAGTTTCTTTCAATCACTGCATATTGAACCTGAGCAAATATTAATGGAAGTAGAAAAATGTGATCCTTTCGGATGCAAAACTGAAACCAAGGTAGATATTGAGGCAACTACAAAATTACAAGAAGAACAACCTCTTGGAAGATTTAATGGTTTAGGAACATACGGAGATAGAAATCACTTAGCCTTTGAAGAAATTAAAGAGGCTTGGAGTAATTCTTCTTCAATTGGCGAGTTTACAGATATTTTACTTAATCTCCCATTTTACAAAGCACTTTTATTTACTCTTACATTTTGTTTTGCTGTAACACCTCCAGTTGTAATTTTAGGTTTTATAGTCGCCTTGAGCATTAATACGATTACGAAAAGTTTAAAAGGCCCAACTATTTTTGGTGTTATCCTTCCAATGATTGTTACACCTTTAATTGGATCACTTGTTTTATTTTGGATGATAGATGCAAAAGGAATATTAGGAGCAACAATTCAATATTTATTTGATGATCCCAATTTATCACTAAAGTCATCAAGTCAACTAACATGGATTACATTAATTATTTATGGGATTTGGCATAATACACCTTTCGCTTTTGTTGTATTTTATGCAGCATTACAAACTGTGCCTCAGGATCCTATTGAAGCAGCAATTATAGATGGAGCGTCAAGGTATGATAGAGTAAGACACATAGTTATTCCGCATCTCTATCCAGTTGCAACATTTATAATTTTAATTTGTCTTATGGATAATTTTAGAGTTCTTGAACCTATAATTGGTTTTGCCGCAGAGGGAGTTGCTCAATCACTTTCTTGGATGATTTACAACGACTTAAGAAGTGAAAATAAAATGTTATTTGGATCTGCTGGAGCCACATCTATGTTAACTATTATCGGTGTCGCCTTTTTATTAACACCAGTTCTAATCAGAACATGGAGAGAATTTAGAACAGAAAGATAATATGGAATCAAAAATAAACAGATATTCAAAACAACTAATTTTAATAAATAGTTTGTTTATATTAGTTTGGTTAGTAATCTCTGTTTTTCCTTTCATATGGACATTTTGGGGATCCTTTAAAGTTAAAGCTGACTTTTTTTCAAGAGCTGACTGGATGTTTGCGGTTACAGGTGTCAATACTCTAATTGAAACTGGAGATACTTCAACTGTAAAAGCATATGTAGAGTCTTGGACTGAAGGTGAGTTTTGGAAAGCTACAATGAATACAATAATTATTACTGTATCTGTTGTAACCATCTCTTTATTTCTTGGAACTTTAGGTGCTTATGCATTGTCTAGATCAACATATAAATATACTTTTTGGATTTTGATAGCTGCTCTAATATTTAGAGCTATGCCACATATTACTTTAGTATCTGGTTATTTATTTCCCTTCTTTCAATTAAATGTATGGGGAATACTTCCAACGACAATAATAGTTTTAGTTGCAATAAATCAACCTTTTACCTTATGGCTACTTTATTCGTTCTTTAAAACTGTACCTAAAGAACTTGATGAAAGTGCGCTCATTGATGGATGCAGTTATTTTCAAGCATTTCGTTATGTCATAATGCCAGTTATGTGGCCTGGAGTTGTGACAGCAGGATTATTTAGTATGATGCTAGCTTATAATGACTTTACAGTTACGTCACTTCTTCTTAATCAACAAAATTATACGATGGTTCCAAAAATAAATGCATATCTAGGCACTATCGAACATAGTGGAAATTACATGTGGGCTGTTTCTAGTGTTGTATCAGCAACTGCACCATTATTTATGATAATAATGTTTTTCCAAAGACAACTAATAAGTGGTTTAACTGCTGGTGCAGTAAAAGGTTAATTCAAAATTAATTAATAAAGGTTGCATATGAAATACAAGGCATTACTTTTTGGTTCAATAGGCACACTTATAGAGTCTTCAAATATTCAACGAAATTCTTTTAATGAAGCTTTTAAAGAAGCAGGTTTAGAGTGGTATTGGGATGAACAAGATTACAAGATTTTATTAAAAAAATCAGGGGGCACAAAAAGGGTCGAAGATTTTGCTGAAAAAAATAATGTTAATGTTAATGCTACAAAAATTAGAAATAGGAAAACTGAAATTTTTAGTTCTTTTATAATTCAAAATAAACAAAAATTAAGAACTAGTGTTCATGAAATAATACAATATGCAAAAAAAAATAATATTAGGCTTGGATTTGCAACATCTACAACAATAAATAATGTAAATGCAGTATTTCAAAGTCTCTCCGGACAAATATCAAAAGAAGATTTTGATTTTATAGGCAATAAATCTTTTGTTATAAATGAGAAACCTCATCCTGAAATATACAATGTAACTCTTGAAAAACTAAATTTACAAAAAGAGGAATGCCTAGCCATTGAAGATACTGAGGAAAGTAGTACCTCTGCAGTTAGAGCAGGTATTAAATGTATTGCCTTTCCAGGTGAATTTCATGTAGATGATCAATTTAAGATGTGTATCAAAAAAATAAATTTATTAGATCAATCCATTTTTTCATTGTAAATAATTGCAGAGATGTTTTTAAAAAAATTAAATGTTAAAAACAAAACAGCTCTTGTTACTGGTTCAGGTAAGGGTATTGGTAAAGCATGCGCCATAGCATTGGCTGAAGCTGGAGCGAACTTAATAATAATAAGTCGTACAGAGAAAGATCTTAAACAAGTTCAAAAAGAAATTAATAAACTAAAAAAGCAATGTACTTATTATGTTTGTGATGTCACAAACTTAGGAGATATAAAAAAAATATTTTCTAAAATTTCTAAATTAGATATCTTAGTCAATAATGCAGGTACTAACAGACCAGAATATTTTACTAAAATTAACAGAAAAGATATGAGTGAGGTAGTTGATTTAAATATCAAAGCTTCGTTTGATATTGCTCAATTTGCAACTCGCATAATGTTAAAATCTAAAGACAGAAAAAAAATTGGTGGATCAATTATCAATATCTCATCACAACTAGGGAAGGTTGGGGCTCCATTAAGAAGTGTTTATAATATGACCAAATTTGGTATTGAGGGTTTAACAAAAGGTATGGCTGTAGATTTAGCAAAACATAACATCCGTGTTAATTCTGTATGTCCGACATTTGTAGAAACACCAATGGTAAAAAGATTCTTTAAAGATAAAAATTTTAAAAAATCTGTAATTCAAAATATACCTTTAGGTAAAGTAGCAACAGAAAGTGATATAGCGACTGCTGTAGTTTATCTTGCATCAAATGCTTCTTCTATGATGACTGGTTCTTCATTAGTTATTGATGGGGGTTGGACTGCGAAATAATGAATTCAACTGAACTAAAAAAATATTTTGTTGATTATCAAATTGCAACTCAAACATGTAAAAAAGATAAAATTGAATCATTATTAAATAAATACTTTAATACAGATACTTTAATTCACTTTTGTCATCCTTTTGGGACTTTTAAAGGTTTGAATAATTTTCTTTCTAAATGTTTATTTCCATTAATGGAAAGTTTACCTGATCTAGAGAGAAGAGATATGATCGTTATGGCAGGTACAACACCAGAGGGTAAAAATTGGATTGGTACCATGGGAAATTATATGGGAACTTTTTTAAAACCATATCTACATATTCAACCAACGGGTAATTTAGTCCACATGCGTTATCATGAATTCTTTCAAATTGAAGATAATAAAATTACTGAGATACAAAGTATTTGGGATTTGCCAGAACTTATGATGCAAGCAAACTCATGGCCTATGGCTCCTCAATTAGGGGCTTTTCTATGTACACCAGCGCCAATGACTGGTGACGGCTTAACAATTAGTAGAGAAAATTCTAAAAACTTTGACCATGTAATTGATATGCTCCATGATTTATGTTTGCATCCTAAAAATCCAGATCCAAAGATTATGAATTTAGAAAAATATTGGCATCCAAATCTTAATTGGTACGGACCCGCAGGTATTGGTACAGGAAGAGGAATAGCTGGATTTAGACACTGGCACCAAATACCTTTTTTAAGAGCAATGCCGGATCGAAAAGGTGGCTCATCAAATGAAAAGTTAGCAATTGATGGTATGGAAGATCTCCAAACACACTGGATACATGAAGGAAATTACGTATGTGAAACAGGTTGGCCTAATATGAGATTAACCATAACAAATGACGGTTGGATGGGTATAGCACCATCGAATCAGCCACTTGAAATGAGAAGTTTAGATTTTTGGAGACTAGAAAATGGTCTCATAAGAGAAAATTGGGTTTTAATAGATCTAATTGATATTTATCGTCAAATTGGAATTAATATTTTTGATAGAATTAAAGAATTTAATAAAGCTAAACAAACAGGTGAGATTAAACTATCTGATGGTTTAGATAAATTAATTTAAAAAAATTTAATTCAAGTAATGCATCGATATTTTATAATTCCAGTATTTGTATTTTTTATATTTATTATTCTGCTCGTTCTCTATTTTCAATTCATAGATGATGAATGGAAATATTTTTATAAAGCTGAAGAAAAAATAATTCCTGAATACTGTAATGACAAAAACGAAAACTATAAAAAAACTATAATTAAACTTGATAAAGATTTGAAGCCTAACAGAAGTTTTAAAGATAAATCAGATATTGAAAAAAACAATATTCATATAATTTATTTTGTTCCATGTGATGTCTCTAGCAGAGATTTTGATATCAATGGAAAAATAATGAAGATAACAAACAATATAAATGAATGGCTCTACAAAAAAAGTAATAAACAAAAATTAAAATTTGATCAATATTTAGATTCATTAGACATAACATTTATAAGAGTTAATAAAACACTTAATTGGTTTAATGAGTACTCTTCTCTTCAAAATCAAAAAGAAGATACAGCGTCAAGAGTTGAAAAGATTATTTTGTCTAATAAAAATAAATTTAATAATTTTAATAGTAAAAAATTTATTATCTTTTTTGAAGGTTGGGAAAAAAGAAAGAGCTTATTCAATACAACTTGTGGCAGAGCAAGATTTAATGGTCAAGTATCTATTTTTTATACTAATAATAAGTATCTCAAGACTGGATCTTGTGTAGAGCTTAGTGTTGAAAAAGTAATGCAATTGGGAAGTGAGGAACAAACAATTCTTCATGAGTTAATTCACTTATTAGGTTTTCCAAAAAATTGTTCACCTAATAAAGATACTGAAAATTCTTTTCATGTTAATGACTCAGAACATGATATTATGAATAAATTTTCAGGTGGTATTTATTTGGATTATAATAATGATGATTATTACGATCATAATAATCCAAACTGTGATGACTTAATGCATAGTACCTATCTAAAAGATTATTAACTTTCTCTATTAATTAAATAAGTGGCAATTATAACAATCAATCCCCCAGTGATTGTAATTAAAGTTGGAATTTCGTAAAAAATTATAAATGTTAAAATTATACCTACAACTGGAAAAAGGGCGTAAAATGGAAAGATCTTATTAACTGGATAAATTCTATAAAGATAAAACATTGACATATGAGCACCTATTGAAACAAGTATTCCAGAATGCAGTATCAATATCCACGACTGAAAACTAATATTTGTAATATTATTAACAGTATCTCCTTCAAAGAAATAAGAAGTAATTATTAAAAATATACATCCAAAAAGTCCCATTATTGCATTTGTCTGTGTTACTTCGAGTTCTTTAAGATAACGTGAAAATACTTGGGCAGAGCCATAAAAAAAAGCCATAAAACTTATTAAAAATAATGCAAGTAGTTCATTTCTTATTAACGGATCAAAGCCGAGTAATATAACACCAAAAAATGAAATAAATATTAATATCCATTTTTTATATGAAACTTTTTCTTTAAGGAATAATGAACTAAGCAAAATTGCAAAAGGTATAGCTAATTGTGAGCCAATAATTATAGGTGATACAATTGCAGATTTACTTAAAGACAAATTCATAAAAAAATTAACAAGAAATCCCATACACAACGAAAAGAAAAAAAGAGGTAACCAATATTTTTTGTTTGGTATTTTAAATTTCCAAAATGGTACTAAGCATATAAACACAACTAACATTCTCAAGCTACCCATTAAGATAGGAGGAACATTTTCATTGAAAATTATTTTTTGAAGAGGGTATGCACTACCAAATAAAACAACAATTATCAATATTAGAAAATAGTGCCTTAAAATCATATAATAATTAATTTCTAAATTTGTTTACTTTTGTGATGCAACAACAGCAGCCATAATTGATGCTAGCTTTGATACTTTATTATCAGCTCTACTAGGAACTACAACTGGTGTTTTACCTCCAATAACAATACCGGCCGCACATGCATCCATGTAATAGACCATAATTTTAGAAAGTGAATTTCCGGTTTCTAAATTTGGCACAAGGATTATATCTGCATTTCCTGCTACTTCGTTTGTTATACCTTTTATTTTTGCAGCTTCAGATGAAACTGCATTATCAAATGCAAGTGGACCAAACACTATGGCATCTACATTTTCTTTATTAGATAAGTCCATTACTTTTTTTGAATCTATTGAGCTTGGCATACTTTCAATTGGATCTTCAGTTCCTGAAAGTAGTGCAACTTTTGGTTTCGCACTGTGCAATTTTTTATAAAAATCAACTGCATTTTTAAGAATTTGTAACTTAATATCAATTCTTGGTAAAACGTTAAGAGCACCATCTGTTATATATAAAGGTTTATTTAATTTTGGCGATGTCATGTGCCAAATGTGACTCAGCCTTTTTCCTTCAATAAGATTATGTTCCTTTTTTAAATAAGATCTCATTAAAACATCAGTGTGTAGATTACCTTTTATTATAATTTTTATTTTATTATCATTTGCTAAACTGCAAGCAACACCAGCAGCTTCTTGGTCATCTTTTGTATTAATTATCTCAAAATTTTCTACATTGAGATCAGCTTCATTAGCTTTATCAATAATAAGATTTTTATTACCTATAAGAATAGGGGTTATTAGATTTATATCAGCCCCGTCTTTTACAGCACTTAATATGCTTATTTGATCTGCACAAACGACTCCAGCAGCTAAGTTAGGGGTTTCTAATGCTTTAGATTTAAGATCTGTTGGTATTGAGTTCATTTTTTTGTATCTGTACACCACTGCTACATTTTTTCCTATGATATTTCTAATATCTGTATGAAAAATTCTTTGATTTGATAAGTTTTCTCATATAGTCATATCAAATCAAAGGAACTTTATGGATTTAGAAAAAAGAACGGAAATACCAAATTCTTTAGAAGAACATTGGATGCCATTTACATCTAATAGGGATTATAAAAACAGTCCAAGATTAATGGTTAAAGCGGAAGGTGTTTATTACACTGATCATTATGGAAACAAACTTATAGATGCAAGTTCTGGATTATTTTGTAGTCCTGCAGGTCATTCAAGACCAGAAATCCGTGAAGCAGTTTCAAATCAATTAGAACAATTGGACTACGTACAGCCTTTTCAACAGGGATTTGGAGGATCATTTGATCTTGCAAGAAAAGTTTCAAAACACACACCTGAAGATTTAAATAAAATATTTTTTACAATTTGTGGATCATCTGCTGTTGAAACAGCTATCAAAACAGCGATAGCATATTTTAAAGCTAAAGGAGAAGGGCATCGATCTCATATTGTTGGAAGAGAAAGAGGTTATCATGGCATGAATATAGGAGGAATATCTGTTGGCGGAATGATTGCTAATAGAAAAACTTTCTCAAATATATTGATGCCAAATGTTCATCATTTGCGTCACACTCATTTACCCGAAAATTTATATGTTAAAGGTGAGCCAGATCACGGGGCAGATCTTGCAGATGATTTAGAAAGAATAGCCGGAAATATAGGAGCAGAAAACATTGCTGCTTGTATTGTGGAACCTGTAGCTGGTTCAACTGGAACTCTAGTTCCACCTAAGGGCTATTTGAAGAGGTTAAGAGAAATATGCGATAAACATGGAATACTTTTAATTTTTGATGAAGTCATAACAGGATGGGGAAGAATGGGAGCTCCGTTTGGAGCACAAGCGTTCGGAGTTTGTCCTGATATTATGACAATGGCTAAAGCGATCACAAATGGAGTTGTGCCATTAGGTGCAGTAGCTTCAAGAGATCATATTTATGATACAATAGTTGATGCTTCACCTACTGGAGCTATAGAATTTTTTCATGGTTATACTTATTCCGCTATTCCCGTTTCAATGGCAGCTGGATTAGCAATGCAAGATATTATTGAAAAAGAAGATTTGTTTAATAGAGCTAAAGAGATGTCTCCATATTTCTTAGATGGTCTATTTTCTTTAAAAGATTTAGATATTATTACAGACATACGTGGGTATGGAATGATGGGTGGAATTGATATTAAGATGGATGAGCGATTAGGTAAAGCTGGCTATGCTTGCTTTAAAAAATTATTTGATTCAGGTTTAAGTTTAAAAGCAACTGGTGATTGTTTAATTGTAGCTCCCCCATTTATTTGTGAGAAAAAACACATTGATGAGATAATTGAAAAGTTAAGAACTGGTATCTCAAATTATATGCATGATAGATAATGAAAATAGGTGTTCCTTCTGAGATTAAAGCCCAAGAGTCCAGAGTTGGGCTTACACCGCAAAGTGTCAAAGAATTAATAAAAGATAAACACACAGTTTACATTCAAACTGATGCAGGTTTAGGCGCTGGTTTTTCGAATATTGATTATGAAAAATCAGGTGCTAAAATTGTAAATTCAGCAGAAGATATTTTTAAAGATTCTGACATGATTATTAAGGTAAAAGAACCTCAATTAAATGAAGTAAAAATGTTAAAAGAAAACCAAATTCTTTTTACCTACCTACATCTTTCGGCCGCTCCTGAATTAACTAAGGGTTTGGTTGATTCAGACTCGATCTGTATTGCTTATGAAACCGTAACTGATCATAATAATAAATTACCTCTTCTAGCTCCAATGAGCGCTGTTGCCGGCAGAATGTCGATACAAGCTGGTGCTTACGCACTTGAAAAACACAAAGGTGGAAGTGGACTACTTTTAGGTGGCGCACCTGGTGTCTTGCCAGGGAATGTATTAATTTTAGGAGGAGGTGTTGTTGGTGAAAATGCAGCTATTATAGCTACAGGCATGCAAGCAAAAGTTTTCATAGTGGATAAATCAGAAGAAAGACTAGAAGAATTACAAGAAAAATTTGGAGATAAAATAGACCCTCTTCATAGTGATAAAGTTAATTTGAAAGATTATATTTCTGAATGTGATTTATTAGTTGGTGGAATATTAGTTCCAGGCTCTAATGCACCTAAAATTATATCAAAAGAAATGATTAAGGACATGAAAAGTGGATCAGTAATAGTTGATGTTGCAATTGATCAGGGTGGTTGTGTTGAAACAAGTAGGCCTACAACTCATGCAAATCCTACATACATTGTTGATGATGTAGTTCATTACTGTGTTGCAAACATGCCAGGAGGTGTTCCAAGAACATCCACCCTTGCTCTAAATGCAGTTACACTTCCGTTTATCCAAAACTTGGCTCTAAATGGCCTGACTAAAGCTCTAAAAAATGATAAAAATTTCATGAATGGATTAAATATTTTCAAAGGCGCAGTTACATATAAAGCAATTGCAGATGACTTAAATTATGAATATATTGACCCTGAAACACTTGTTAACTAGAAATTATTTGAAGCTTCTACCATTATTTTTAATTTTGTTTTTGCTAAATCTCTAGGTAAATGACCAAGTCCACAATCTGGAGCTACAATAATCTGTGTTTTATCTATGAATTTTAAAGCCTCATTTATTCTTGAAATTATTTCATCTTTTGTTTCTATTTTAGAGCTTGCAATTTTTACTAAACCAAAAATAATTTTTGTACTTTTAAAATCATTAAGAAACTCGAGATTATTATATCGGTGAGCATCCTCAATAGATACAGTATCTAATATTGATTCATCAAGAGCCTTACTGATTTTACTATAAGAATCTAAAGGAGCTTTTGGGTAATTAATTGCATCTAGTTTGTCTGGGTAGCCACAACAAATATGAGTTATTTTCTCAACATTTTGATCTTCTAAATTTTTAAAACATCTTTCTAAATTTTTAATTCCAAAGTTTAGAGCATCTATTGGTTTTCTAGCAAATAAAGGTTCATCAACTTGAATATATTTACATCCAGCGTTAACCAATCTTTTGATTTCCTCGTTTATTGCATCAGCTATATCTTCACCCATTATTTCGTCTGAATTATAAAACACATTAGCTATTGTGTCTGTTATAGTCATTGGTCCGGGTATAGTTATTTTCAATGGTTTAGAAGTCAAATTCTGGTTTTTTAAAAATTCATTAACTAAGAATGGTTCACGAGCTTTAATCTTTGAAGTAATAGTAGGAAGCCAACATTTATAGTTTCCAGTTCTTGCCATCTTTTCTGTAAGATTTTCAAAATCAATTCCATCCAAATGTCTGCAATGATAATGAATGTAATTTTCTCTTCTAACTTCACCATCTGTCAATATATCAATTCCACACTCTTCTTGATCTTTAATTATTTCTTTTGTTGCCTTGTCAAATAAATCTTCAACATTACTTCCCATTTTACCAATCTCATCTTTATAGAATTTTGTAGGATATTCTGTATCTGTACCACCAGTAGCATTAAACCAATCAGTTATTTTTATATAATTAGGTTTTGGATATGCCCCAATCACAGTTGTCAACATATGATTATTTTACCATCTTTCTCAATGAATTTCCATATGAAGTGCTTACACCACTAGAGGAAACTTGCATGCTTGATAACTGTCTTTCTTGATGTAATAACCTATGACTTAAAAGCTTAGAAAGTAATTCATTTTTAATTTTTTGATATTTTTTGATATTTGATAAGTTTTTCTTTTCAAGGGGATCCTTCTTCAAATTAAATAATAATGATGGTAGAGTTGGAAAATGTACATATTTCCATTTTTTATCTCTTATACATACTAAATTACATTCTTCAGGCTCTAATATTTTTTCTTCAACAAATTTACTATAATTACTTTCTCTAAAATCAAACTCAAATATAACAAAATTTTTGTTAAACTTATTTTTACCTGTTTTTAGATATTGTAAAAGTGAGATACCACTCCAATTAATTGGCGTATTCAAACCTAGCCATTCCAATATAGTTGGCGCTAAATCAACTGATTCAGTAAAATCATTTATCTTTCTAGCTTTTAAATTTTTATTGAAAAAAATTAGAGGAATTCTGTATGCAGAGTCCCACCATCCTAATTTTCCCCATAAATTATTTTCACCCAATAATTCTCCATGATCACTTGTAAATATTACTAGTGTATTCTTTTCAATATTTTTTATTTTAAGTGTATCAAGTATTTTTCCTATATTGTAATCGACTTCAGCACACATTCCTAAGTAAACTGCTATTATTTTTTTAACATCTTCACTTTTTAATTCATTAAACCTTATTTCTTTATATTTTTTTTCATCCATAAATTTTCTGCCAATCTCTCGTAACATAGGATGCCCAGATAACATTTTTTTATAATTTAAATTATTTAATGGTAGTTTTATTTTTGATGGATTAATTAAGCTATGCCAAGGTTCTGAAACAAACATAGGTGGGTGCGGTCTTAAAAAAGATACATGATAAAAAAAGGGATCTGTTGTTTTTTTTAAATGTTTTATTACTTGATTTGCTAAAAAAGAAGTATCAGAATCTTCTGCTTTAATATCCCATGCTTTATAAGTAAACGCTTCACCTTTTTTTGGATAATCTCTTTTATATAGTTGTTTAGCATTTTTATATTTATAACCTTTCGATAATAAATATTTATACCAAGGCTCAGGATTACTTTCAGGTAAATGACAAACAGGATCAAACCCTTCCATAGGAGATTCGTAAGTAAATTTTTTTTTATCATTATCATTTAAATATCTAGGATCCCAAGTTGTGTCCGTATATCCAAATAGTTTAGGTGTATAACCAGCTCTTTTTATTTCTTTAGCAATATTGGTAAATCTTTTATCTAATGGAGAGCCATTTCTAGTTGATCTATGAATAAATGGATAAAGACCAGTAAGCATAGTTGTTCTTGCTGGACCACAAGGAATTATCCCAGCAAAGTGTGATTTAAAATAAACACCTTGCTTTGCTAACTTATCTATATTTGGCGTAACAGCATATTTGTTTTTCATAAATCCAAAGCAGTCCCATCGCCACTGATCAACACTAATAAATAAAACTGATTTTTTCATTAATATAACTGCATAAATAACACTAAATATAGCTTTTATTGAAGTTATACATACAATATCTATCTAAAAAGTTAATAAAAACGTCATAAATTTTTTGTAATTATTTTATAATCGTTTAAAAATTACTTATTACTAAACTTATTTGGGAGGAAAAAATATGTTTAAAAAATTATTTTTAACATTGGTATTTTCTTTTTCAGCTTTAATTTTAAGCTCTAATACCTATGCAGCTGATTGCTCAGGCAAAAAGGTTGATGGAGGAGCTTTTCCAATGCAGTTTGAACTTTCAGAATATGAAAGTTTAGCTGGATGTACTATGAGCTTTAAAGAAAATCCAAATGTAGCTTCTATTAATGCAACTATTAGAGGTAACGGTGAATTAGGAAGTGTAGATAGCAGACTTCCTGATGAACCACTTGTTATTTCACCTTATGATTCAATTGGTAGTTATGGTGGAACATTTAAAATGCTATCAAATGCTACCGAAGCAGGAACATCAGATTTATTATCAACTAGACATGTAAACTTCGTACGTTTCAGTGATGATCTTCAACAAATTGTTCCTAACATTGCAAAATCTTATGAATGGAATGATGATTACACTCAATTGACTTTTGTTTTAAGAAAAGGTCATAAGTGGTCAGATGGTGCTCCATTTACTGCAGATGATGTAAAGTTTTGGTATGATCATTTAATGATGGATTCAAATATCCGTGAAAAACCTTACGGCTATTTGTTGGTTGGTGGTGAAAGAATGACTGTAGATGTGGTTGATGCGCAAACAGTTGTATTTAATCTTCCAGCACCTAAGCCAGGTTTAACTGCAATGTTTGCAAACTCTTATTGTCAAGGTTTTGCACCAAAACATCATTTAGGTCAATTTCACCCAGATATAAATTCAGGTGCAGATGCTTTAGCTCAGGCAGCAGGATATGAAAATGGATATGATGTATTAAAAGCTTACTATGGTAATTCATGTTGGACTGATACACCATCACCATTGTTAGCAACTCCAGATAAAGTAGCGAATCTTCCTTCTGACGTTTATCCATCATTAGAGTCTTTTGTTACTATTGAAGATACTACTGAAGGAAGAAAGTATGCTGCAAATCCTTATTTCCATATGGTTGATACTGCTGGTAATCAATTACCTTACATTGATTATCAAAATGAAAGATACATTAATGAGAATGAAATAAGAATTTTAAAACTTGTTAATGGAGAAGTTGATTACAAAGCGCAATCACTTAATCTTGAATCAGTTCCTCAATTAATGGATGGGTCTGAGGCTGGACAATACAATGTTCAAATTAAACCTGGTGTTGGATCAGCTGCATTTAGCTTAAACCTAACTCACCCTGATGAAGCTAAAAGAGGCTTATTCCGCGATCTTCGTTTCCGTCAGGCAATGTCTGTTGCTATTAATAGAGATGAAATTAATGATGTAATTCATTATGGATTAGGTACTCCTCAACAGTATATTGGTTTTTCACCAAGACCTGACTTTGTTGACGCTAAATGGTCTCAACATTTCGCTCAGTATGATCCTGAATTAGCTAAATCACTTTTAGATGAAACTGGCGCTGTTGATACAAACGGCGATGGTTTTAGAGAATTACCAAATGGTGATCCTTTAGTTCTAAATATTGACTTTGCTACACAAGGTATCGGAGGCGGTGAGGTAGAACTTGTTGCACGTTATTGGAATGAGGTAGGTGTAAAAACTAACTTTAAAGAAATAACGCCTGATGAGTACAGATCATCACAATCAGCTAACGAACTTGATGTAGGTGCATGGAAAAAAGGTATGCCATTAGCTCTAATAATGGGTGAAGGTAAACTTTTTGTGCCACCATATGAGGATTATTTTGCTCATAGAAATGCTATGCTATGGTCAGAGTACATTGACTCAAATGGTGAATCTGGTGTTCAACCTCCAGGTTATGCTTATGAAATGATAGAAGATATTGCTGCATTTCAAGCTGCACCAATAGGCTCAGCAGAGAATGCAGCTTTAGGAGAAAAATTAGTTGCAACAATGACAGGAAATCTTCTGTTCATTGGAACTGTTGCTCCTCCATTCCCTGTTTATCATAGAAATGCACTAGGAAACTTTACAGAGTTTACGACTGCATCATATGAATATTACAGAACTTATCCTTACTTACCACAACAGTGGTATTTTTCTAATTAGTCAAGGATAATAATATATATAAAAGCGGCAAATTTAATTGCCGCTTTTATTCTATTTAATTAAAAATATTTAAGAATGATTAATTTTATTCAGTTCACTGTAACAAGAGCATTATTGGCATGTTTAACTCTTTTTCTAGTTAGTCTAATAGTTTTCTCATTAATGGAATTTGTGCCCTCAAATTGTGCAGAAAGATACTTAGCATTTAAGAACACTCAAGGTTCAAACATTACAATAGAAGATATTGAAGCTGAAGAAAAAAAATTAGGTTTAGACAGGCCATTTGTTGTAAGGTTCAGTAGCTGGATATCAAATATTGTTTTGAAAGGCGAGTTTGGACAAAGTTGTATATTAAGAATGGATATAAATGAATTACTAAGTGGGAGATTCATGCTCTCCTTGCTAATATGTATAACAGCATTAATATTTTCTTATGCGATAGCCATTCCTGTTGGAATTATATCTGCTACCACAAAATACAGATCACTCGATAATGCATTAAAATTTGTAAGTTATTTAGGAATCGCATTACCAAATTTTTTAGTAGCATTATGTATTATGCTATTTATGACAATTTACTACGGTGATACCATGACAGGTCTTTTTTCTGAAGAATTTGAAAATGTTCCTTGGTCAAGTGATAGAGTAAAAGATTTTCTTAGCAGAGCTTGGCTTCCTATTTTTGTTTTAGGATGGAATGCAACAGCTTTTGCCTTACAAACAGTTAGGGCGTTAATGTTGGATGAAAGTGATAAATTATACGTAATGGCAGCTAGAGCAAGAGGAATTTCAGGAATGAGTTTATTATTACGTTATCCAGCTAAACATTCTTTGGGACCAGTAATAAATTCTTTGGGTTTTGATTTAAATAGAATTTTTAGTGCACTTCCAATTGTTGCTTTGATTCTAATTTTAACTGAATCTGGGGCACTTTTAATTGAAGCTTTAGCTCGCTCTAATGACCAGCAACTTGCTGGGGCAATTATATTTTTACTAACTGCAACAATTGTTTTTGTTAATTTTGTTACTGATATAATTTTAGCAATAATAGATCCAAGAATTCGTAAAGGGGTTATGGGTGGAAGTTGATATAAAAAAGAAAGAAGCCTACTTTACTGCTACTCAAATGCAGTTAGTAAGAAACAGATTTTTTGGAAACAGGACTGCTATGATTGCAGGATCAATTTTAATTTTTATGATACTTTGTAGTTTGTTTTCAGAATTTTTATCACCTTATGATCCAACTATTGCAGGAAGAGATAAAGAGTATGAAAATGGCGCGCCTCAAATTCCAATGTTTTGGGATGAAAACGGTTTTTCAGCAAGACCTTTTCTTTATGGAATGACCAAGTATAGAGGTGCTGACACGAACTTTAGATGGGTATACAAAGAAGACAAAGAAAAGAGAAGGTATGTTCAATTTTTTGTAGAGGGTTGGGAATACAAAGTATTTAATTTTAATTTCAATTTACCAGGTGAAGCTTTAGATTTTAAAATTCCAGGATTTACTTTTAATACACATTTATTTGGAGTTGATGAAGGAGGCATTCATTTATTTGGTACTGATAAAGCAGGTAAAGATTTATTCAGTAGAACATTAAATGCAATTTATATATCTTTAGCAGTTGGAACATTAGGAGTTTTTATTTCATTTGTATTATCTCTGATTATAGGAGGGATTGCTGGATACTATGGTGGCTGGATAGATAGTTTGCTTCAAATGTTTACAGATGCTGTTCGAACGATACCACCAATTCCATTGTTTATGGTGCTAGCAGCCTTTGCTCCAGATACTTGGAGTTCCGAAATAAGGTTCTTTTTTATTGCATCACTCTTAGGATTTATTGGATGGCCAACATTAGCAAGAAGAGTGAGAACACATTTATTGAGTGAAAGAAGTCAGGAATATATTTTAGCTGCACAAATGTGTGGCGCCTCTTCAGCTCATATTATAATTAGACACCTTCTTCCAAGTTTTACGAGCTACATTATTGTCGATTTAGTTATTAGCTTCCCATATATGTTGTTATCTGAAACCGCACTAAGTTTCATAGGATTAGGTTTAAGAGAGCCTGTTAATTCATTAGGTGTTTTATTACAAAATGCTACTAAAGCTGATGTATTATTAAATTACCAATGGTACTTTATACCAGTTGTGTTTTTAGTAGTTTTGATTTTATCATTTGTATATGTAGGAGATGGTCTCCGAGATGCAGCAGATCCTCACAAAACAAAATAGATCATATGAAACATCTCTTAGAAATTAATAATCTAGATGTAAAATTCGATACTGATGAAGGAAGAATTACAGCAATTGAGAATGTATCATTATCTTTAGATCAAGGAAAAGTTCTTGGTATTGTTGGTGAATCAGGATCTGGCAAATCAGTTACAGCAAAATCAATTATGCAACTCAATCCCGGGAACACAATTTATAATGATAATGCAGAAATAATTATAGATGAAGAAAATGTTTTGAAATACCACTCAAAGAATGATCTAAAAAAAATTAGAGGTGGAAAAGTTTCAATGATTTTCCAAGAACCGATGGCAAGTTTTGCACCTGCAATAAAAATCGGTCATCAAATGGTAGAACAATTATTACTACATAAATCATTAAACAAAAAAGAAGCAAAATCTATTTCTATAGATATGCTGAATCGAGTAGGTATTGCTGATGCTGAAAAGAGATTTAACCAATATGCATTTGAATTATCTGGTGGTATGAGGCAGAGAGCCATGATTGCAATGGCACTATCCACAATGCCTAAATTACTGTTAGCAGATGAGCCTACCACAGCTTTAGATGTTACTATTCAAGCTCAAGTAATAAATCTGATTAAAGATATTATCAAAGAATATAATATGGGTGTTATATTTATAACTCATGATTTGGGTGTAATAGCTCAAGTAGCAGATGATGTTGCTGTGATGTATTTAGGCAGTATTGTAGAAAAAGGGCCAGTAAATGAAATTTTAAAAAATCCAAAACATCCATATACAAAAGGGTTGCTAAATGCTTTACCTGATATTAATAATTTAGATGCACCTTTAAGGCCCATTCCAGGAAATATTCCAAGTCCTCTCGATCGACCGAGTGGATGTGTGTTTAGAACGAGATGCCCAAATCCAACTCATGAATGTAAGGAAGGTCACATTGAAATGGGTTTATTAGAAGTATCACCAGGTCATTGGGTTGATCAATGTTGTATAAATTGTGGTTAATATGAAAAAAAATATCTTATCAATAAATAACCTATCAGTTTCATTTGATTATCAAGAAAATTTTTTGTCAAAAAAACAAAAGATTAAAGCAGTCAACAATATAAATTTAAATATAAAAAAAGGTTCATTCTTTGGCCTCGTTGGAGAGTCTGGTTCAGGTAAAACAACTCTTGGTAGAGCAATATTGGGCGCAAATAAGATTAGCTCCGGAAATGTAATCTATCATGATGATAGAAAAGATTATAATTTAGCTGACATAACTAAAAAAGAAATGAAAGAATATAGAAAAAAAGCTCAATTAATTTTTCAAGATCCTTACGCTGCTCTCAGTCCAAGAATGACAGTAAGGGACATTATAGCTGAGCCTCTTGAGGTTATGGGTATTACAAGTTCTCGAGATGAAACTGATCAACGAGTTAGGGACATTGCATCAAAATGTAGACTTAACTTAGAGCATTTAAGAAGATTCCCACATGCTTTTTCTGGTGGACAAAGGCAAAGAATTTCTATCGCACGTGCCTTAGTAAGCCAGCCTAATTTTATAGTTGCAGATGAAAGTGTAGCAGCACTAGATGTATCTATTCAAGCTGATATATTAAATCTTCTTAAACAACTTCAAGATCAACTAGATCTGACCTATCTGTTTATAAGTCATGATTTAAGCGTCGTTGCGCACGTATGCGATATTGTTGCAGTTATGTATTTAGGCCATATCGTCGAAATGGCACCCTCAAGAGAGTTATTTTCTAATCCTAGGCACTCATATACAAAAGCATTGTTATCATCCATACCATCTATTGATCCTGAAAAAAAATCACGAGCTATTGAATTACAGGGTGAAATACCAAGTGCAATGAACCCTCCCAGTGGGTGTGTATTTAGAACAAGATGTCCAAATCCTTGCAACAGCTGTAAAGAAGGAAGTGTTGAAATGGGTCTAATTGAGGTATCACCAGGACATTGGGTTGATCAATGTTGTGTAAATTGTAACTAAATTTAAAAAATTTTGAAAAGTAATCTTTTACTTGCTGTAACTCTATCTCTCTCAGGTCTTTTTTTATTAGATTGTATGGGATTAGCTATAAAATATTTAAGAAATGATTATCCTGCAGCGCAGTTATCTGTTTTTAGAAATCTTTTTGGAATGATACCTTGTTTTATTGCTCTATATTTTTCTAAAGACTGGCATGACACCGGAAAACAGATAATTATTAAACAATGGAGACTTGGATTATTTAGAGGTGTATTTGTGTCAGTAGCCCAGTTATGTCTTTACACATCATACCTATATATACCATTCGCACTAGTTGCTACAATGGAATATACTGGACCAATGATGGTAACATTATTAGCAATTCCATTATTAGGTGAAAAATTTGGTTGGTATAAATCATTAGCAGTTATTTCTGGTTTTGTAGGCATTTTGTTCATTATGGAACCTTGGTCTGAAAATTTTAATATAATTATTTTATTACCTATCCTTGCTGCATTTGGTTATTCGCTAGCAAGAGTTACTGCACTTAATTTTACGTTAGATACACCAACACCTCTTATAAACTTGTATGGTCAAGTTGGGACCATGATTTGCTCATTACTACTTGTAGTGATTTTTAATATGTGGGAAAGTTTTAAAAATACTTATGATGTTTTTATATTATTGATTATGGGACTTGCAGGAGGAACTGGAACTTTACTTTTAATTTATGGATCTAGAAGAGCTGAATTAAGTAAAATAATGCCTTTTGATTATATTGAAATTTTCTTTGCGTTAATCTTAGGTTGGATTTTTTTTAGAGAATGGCCTGTTGATCAATTATTTCCTGGTGCTTTTTTTATTATTATTGGGGGAATTATTATTTATCTTCGGCA
The DNA here is from genome assembly GCA_902627245.1 of uncultured Alphaproteobacteria bacterium. Classification (GTDB taxonomy): domain Bacteria; phylum Pseudomonadota; class Alphaproteobacteria; order HIMB59; genus CACPNW01. The sequence continues at coordinate 17,182 of CACOIH010000008.1, read as the reverse complement.
AAACTATTATAAAAAACAAAGAGAGAGAAAATTATAATGCAATATAAAATTTCAAAATTTAATAATGATCGTGATTATGACATTGAAACAATTGAAATTAAAAACTCTAATAATTATAAAATTAGCTTCATTACTTATGGTGGCTATATACATGAAGTATTTATTCCTTCTATTAGTGATCCTTCTTACTGTGAAGACGTACTTCTTGGATATGGTTCGACTGATGAAATCTTTGAGGCAGATGGTTATTTCAATTCAATTATTGGAAGAGTTTGTAATAGAATTGGAAATAGTAAATTTACTCTTAATAATAAAGAATATAATTTGTTTCCAAATACTCCTCCAGACCATCTCCATGGTGGTAAGGTAGGTTTTAATAAAAAAATATGGAATTTAGAGGAAGTAATTAAAGACAAAAACTTTATAAGATGTACCTTAAGTTATTTGTCTAATCATTTAGAAGAGAATTATCCTGGAAATCTAGAATGTAAAACAATTTATGAATTAAATAATGACAATGAAATATTAATTATATTTGAAGCTACTACAGATAGAGATACAATAATTAATTTAACTAATCACAACTACTGGAACTTTCATGGTCACAAAAATTTATATCAAAATATAACTAACCATCTTGTCAAAATAGACTCAAAATACATTTGTGAAAATGATTTAAATTCAATTCCAACTGGAAAAGTACTAGAGGTAACTGGAACTAAATTTGATTTAAATAATTTTTTTTTAATAGATGATGATTTCTTAAATTCTGGAGGAATTGATAATAATTATTCACTATTAGATATAAAACATAATAATTCAGTGGCACAAATTTATAGCAATAAAACAGGAATGGGAGTTGAATATTTTACGAACCAACCAGGTATTCAATTTTATACAGGTAATATGATGAATAAAAAATATAATGGAAAATACAATAAGACTTATGGTATTCAATTTGGTATGTGTTTAGAGACTCAAAATTTTCCAGATGCAATCAATAATCCTAACTTTCCATCACCAATATTAAAAAAAGGAGATACTTATAAATCATTAACTAAAATTAAGTTAAGAAATGATTTTATTGAAATTTAAAAATGAAAATTAGTAAAAAAATAATAAAAAATCTTAAAATGGGTGGCGTAAATTTTTATCTTAGTGTTCCATGTAAATTACTTGCGAATATGATTGAAATTTTAGAAAAAGATAAAAGTATTTATTATTCATCAGTTCCAAGAGAAGAAGAGGGCATGGGTATATGTGCGGGGGCATATTTAGGCAGAAAATTGCCATGCATAATGATGCAAAATACTGGACTTGGGAACTCAGTAAATGCAATCGTTTCTTTGCTACAATTATATAATCTTCCTGTTATTTTTCTTGTAAGTTATAGAGGAATGCCAGGTGAACAAGTTAGTGCTCAAGGAGGAATGGCTAAAATAACAAAAGAAATCTTAGATACACTTAAAATACCAACATTACATTGCTCGACAGAAAAAGATTTAGACAATATTAAAACTTATACTGACCATGCTAAAATCATGGAGAGTCCAGTAGCAATACTATGTGATTTTCAATTAATGAAAGATGATAAATGAATAGGTTTGACCTTTTAAAAACAATACAAAGCCAATTAAAAAACAAGCTTGTCATTTGCAATATCGGACTTCCTTCACAAGAACTTTACAAAATAAATGACAAACCAAATTATTTTTATATGTTAGGTAGCATGGGTCTATCTTCCTCTATAGGTTTGGGATTAGCTATTTCTCAAAAAAAAAATGTTATAAGTATTGATGGAGATGGTTCAGTCTTAATGAACATGAGCACTCTTTCTACTATTGGAAACAGAGCCCCAAATAACTTTACTCTGTTGATTATAGATAATGGTTCATATGGATCAACAGGAGATCAAAGGACATTTACAAGTGAAAAAACTTCATTGAAAGAAGTTGCAATAGCTTCTGGTTGTAAGAAAGTAATTGAGTGTAGTGGTAAAAAAACAGCAAGTGAGCTATTAAAAGCATTTAAAGATAAAAAAAATTCATATGTTATTATTGCAAAAGTAAAATCTGGAAATATAAAAGTTAAACCAATACCTCTAAATCCAATAACAATTAGGGATAGATTTAGAAAACTAATAAATTAATTATTTTATTTAGTAATGCATCTATATTATTTAGTTGCTGAAATAATACCTCTTAATTCTGACAATCCCATCATTCTACCAATTGCAGTGTAACCAGGATTAATATTTTTCTTTTTTTGATCATCTAATAAACAATGCCCATGATCAGGTCTCATAGGTATATGAGTTTTTTTGTTAGTAGATCTGCGTTTTTCTTCACTCTTAATCATTTTTATTAACTTAACAAAATCAACATCACCATTTAAGTGATTAGTTTCGTAAAAACTTTTCTTATCTTTTTCTATTTTTACATTTCTTAAATGAATAAAATTAATTTTATTTTTAAAGGTTTCAAATATCTTATAAACATCATTATTAATATTAGAAGCCAGAGAACCAGCACAAAATGTCATACCGTTCGATTCTGATTTATAAGAATTTAGTATATATTTGTAATCATCTAAATTTGAAACTATTCTTGGAACCCCAAATAATGGAATTGGAGGGTCATCTGGATGAATTGCCATTTTCACATTATTTTCTTCGGCAACTGGTATAATTTCATTTAAAAATTCTTTTAAGTTTTGTTTTAAATCTTCATCGGTAAAATCTTTATAAGAAATTAGCATTTTTTTGAATTCAGTTATGGAATATTTCTTTTCAGCCGCTGGTAAACCACCCATTACTGATTTTTTTAAGTTATTAAGATCTTTTTGAGTCATAATTTTATATAATTTTTTTGCTACATCTAATTCTTTTGGCTTATATCTCTTTTCAAGGTTCTTCAATTTTAGAATAAATTTTTCAAAAATTATAATTTGAATATAGTTAAACCTAAGTGCCAAACCATCAGTAGGAAGCTTATAGTCTAATTGCGTCCTAGTCCAATCAACAATTGGCATAAAGTTATAACATACAGTATGAATCTTATTTTTTGCAATATTGGCAACAGTGTCCTTGTAATTATCTATTAGTTTCCTAAAGTTATTATCTCTCAATTTAATATTATTATGAACAGGGATACTTTCAACAACATTCCATTTTAAATTTACATTAAATTTTGAATTGTACTTATTAATGAAATTGATTCTTTTTTTTATTGAATCAATTTTCCATTTTTCTCCAGTGGGTATTTGATGTAATGATGTTACAACAAACTCTGCATTTGATTGTCTTATATCAGATAAAGTTACTGGATCTTTTGGTCCATACCACCTAAATGACAGTTCCACAAAACATCCTTTAGTTCGTTTTAGTCATTGTGCAAAGCATTTCAAATGCGATTGTTGCGGCTACATGAGAAGTTAAATTATTTACATCAAATGGCGGTGAAACTTCCACTACATCTCCTCCTACAAAGTTTAATTTGTTTAATGCTCTAATAATCAATTGAGCTTCTCGCACTGAGAAACCTCCTACTTCTGGAGTACCAGTGCCAGGTGCAAATGTTGGATCAATACCATCAATATCAAAAGTAAAGTAAGTTTCCGCATCTTTAAGAACATTAAAAATTTTTTGCATGCACTTATTAAAACCCATATCATAATACTCATCAATTGTTATTAAAGTTACACCTTGTTCTTTAGCCCATTTTAAATCATTTGGATCATATAAAGATCCTCTTAGTCCAAGAATAACATATTTGTGTGGATCAATTAAATTTTCTTCAATTGCTCTTCTAAAGGGTGTTCCATGTGTGTATTTATAGCCACCAAAGTAAGTATCCCATGTATCAGAGTGAGAATCAAATTGAAAAAGTCCAATTGGCTTATCTCTATTGATACCTCTCAATATTGGAAGACTAATAAGGTGGTCACCTCCAATTGAAATTGGTATTGTATTATTTTCTTTAATATTAAAATAAAAACTTTTAATTTTTTCTAAAGAATTATTTAGATCGGCAGGGTTTACTGGACAGTCTCCAATATCAGCAACATTATATTTATCATATGGACTTTTAAGTGAAACAGGATGATATAATCTAACAAGAGAGGATGCATTTCTTATTTCCCTAGGACCATGTCTTGCCCCAGGTCTATTTGTTGTGCCACCATCCCAAGGTACGCCACAAATACAGTAGTCAAGTTTAGAAAGGTCCTTTTCAATTGGTAATCTGAAAAATGTTGCAATATCTGCAAAACGCGGAGTTGTCATACTTGATAATGGTTTAATTTTAGTCATTAGAATTTTTCTTTTAAAATTTATATAAATTTAATATTATGGATGACACTAAATTCATGAAAGATCAACTAATACATGAGAATAAAACTTTATTAAATAAACTCCTTTACAAACCACTACCATCAATTTTATTGCCAAATCAAACTGGTAATTTATTACAATTAAAAAGAAAGGATAGTTTTAGATTAGTAATTTATTTTTATTCATTAACTGGACATCCAAAAAAAAAATTACCTACAAACTGGGACAGTATTCCTGGTGCAAAAGGATGCACTTTAGAAAATTGTATTTTCAGAGATAATTATGAAAAGTTAATACAACTGAATGCAATACCAATAGGTATTTCAACACAAACTATAGAAGATATTAAAGAAATGACAAACAGACTAGGCATTCAATATGATATATTAAGTGACTCAAATTTACTTTGCGTACAAAAACTTTCTTTGCCAACTTTCTGTGTAGATGAAAGAACTTTTATAAAAAAACTAACAATAATTGTGGAAAAAAATATAATAAAAAAAGTATTCTATCCTATTGATTCTATAAGCAAACATATAGATAGTATTTTAGAATGGTTAAAAGAAAATTAGTTATATTTGCTTTTTTATTTCAAATACTACTTAGCACATCAGCTATATCTAATCCAAATCTTGATCAGTGGTTAGATTCTGAAAAAACATATAAAGACTTAATTAATGAAGGATATGAGGTTAAAAGCTACTCTATTAGTGATATCAATACAAGTAACGGTTTATTATTAATTCTTTTCGTTACAGTTTTGCAAAAAGATAAAGACTTATACGAATGTCAGGAATATCAAACAATGGATCAAAGTTTAGAAACTCTTGATATGACACTAGTATGTAAACAATTAGTCCAACCATACCAGAGAGGTGTTGGCACTTAGAACTTATTAATGTTTAAAAAAAACCATTGAAGTGCAATCAAGCTTAGTCCATTTAAAATTTCACCTTTTTTTAACATTTTTTCAACTTGAGAAGATTTATAACTTTTCACTAAAATATCTTCATTTTCAGTTTCTAAGCCCATTATTCTATCTCCTTCGAATGACTCTATTTCAGCTAAAAATAAATGATAGTATGATTCAGAAGAACCAGGAGCAGGAAAATATCCTTGAATAGGAATTAATTTATTAACTTCACACCCAGTTTCTTCGTAACACTCTCTACTTGCTGCAACCTCGGGATCTTCTCCATGATCAATAATACCTGCAACAATTTCATTGAGATAATTGTTTAAATTTTTTGATATTGTTCCTGGTCTAAATTGTTGAATAAGGACTATCTCTTTTTTTATTGGATCATAAGGTAAAACAGCAGCTACTTGCGATCCACCAAATAACTCTCTTTTCACTTCCTTGCTCCAACTACCATTGTATTTTTTATATTTCAAAATTACTTCATTCATTTCAAAAAAACCACTGTATATATTTTTCTTACTAATAATCTTAAAATTTGATTTCATAAAAAATTGATAATATTTAAAATAAATATATATTTAAAATTATATGGAAAAAGCATTATTTGGAGCTGGATGTTTTTGGGGTGTGGAAGAATCATTTAGAAAACTACCCGGTGTTGTAAATACTGAAGTTGGCTACTCAGGTGGGAATACTTTAAATCCGACTTACGAGTCTGTATGTATTGGAGATACAAACCATGCTGAAGTTGTATTAGTATTTTTTGATGAAAATATAATCTCTTTTAAAGAGTTAGTTGACCATTTTTGGAAATGTCATGACCCAACCACATTAAACAGACAAGGTCCAGATATTGGAACACAATATAGATCTGCAATATTTTATTTTAATGAACATCAGGAAAAAATATCGAATGAATCAAAAACAAGATATGCAAAAAAACATCAAATTCATATTGTAACTGAAATTAAACAAGCAGAAGAGTATTATAAAGCAGAAGAATATCATCAAAAATATATTCAAAAAACTGGTTTGTTTTGTGCTAGCTAAGTTTTAATTTTATACAATCAGCAAATGTCAGAAGATTTTTTTTATGCCTTCCTTACTGGTTGGATTATTTTAGTTATATTTTGGTCAATAATAATAATCTTTATTTATGTTAGAAAGCCACCAAACTCTAATCTCAAAAATAGCACTATTTTGAAGTCTTTTATTGTTTTTTTGATATTATTATTAGGTATTTATTTATTTAAATAGAACCGATTCGTTTTTTTCAAATTAATAATATCAACATATAGTATGCCAAAAAAAAATGAGTACTAACATATTGATAATTAACAACTTTTTAACATTTTATATTGAATACTAGTTTTTTGATAATTATAAACTACATCGAAATTAAATATTGGAACAAAATATGTCTATTATTAAAAACTATTTTAAGCAAAACAGTGTTATGCACAGTTTTTCAAGCTGTCAGTGGCCAATTGGTGATCCACAGGAAAAAGAATTTCATTTTTGTGAAGCCAATACAGTAGCTGGCAAGCCTTATTGCCAGAGTCATTGTGATGTTGCATATATTGATGAAAAAGAGCTGAAAAAAGAAAAAGATGCTCAAAAAAATCGTCGAATAGCTGCATAACGTTATTTTTCACTTATTAGCATAATATTTTAAAAAAAGTTAATGTCATCATATTGACATTAACTGTAATTTTTTAATAATATTACTAATGCTTTATAATATATTAGGTAAACTTAGATTTAATGGAACTCTTGAAGTTATCGACTCAAAGGGTGTAAATCATAAATATGGAAATGGCGATCCATTAGTTAGAATCAATTTAATAAATAAGTCCATTGAAAGAAAAATTTTTTTAAATCCAAGCCTTCATATCGGTGAAGCTTATATGAATAAAGAGCTTGTAATTGAGCATGGTTCTATAGAAGATTTAATAAATCTTATTACAAACTGTTATGATGATTTTATATCTAATAATAATTTTTATAAGTTCTATGAGTATTTATCCTCTTTTTTTATGCATTTTCAACAAATCAATAAATTGGTTAATTCAAAAAACAATGTAGCACACCACTATGACATTGATGAAAATCTTTATAAGTTATTTCTTGATAGAGATATGCAATATTCTTGTGCTTATTTTCATAATGAAAATATTAATTTAGATCAGGCTCAAAAAGATAAAAAACAACATATTATTAATAAACTTCAAATAAATCAAAATATGAAAGTATTAGATATAGGCTGTGGGTGGGGCGGTATGGCAATTGAAATTGCAAAATTAACAGGAGCTAAAGTTAAAGGTATAACATTATCGGAAAACCAATTTAAAACAGCATCAGAAAGAGCTCAGCAAGAAGGATTAAGTGATAAAGTAAAATTTGTCCTTCAAGATTACAGAAATGAAAAAGATACTTATGATAGAATAGTTTCGGTTGGTATGTTTGAGCATGTTGGTGTTAAATATTTTAATACATATTTTAAGAAAGCTAATGACATCTTAAAAGATAATGGTGTTTTCTTACTGCATACAATTGGTCAAAGAGGCAAGCCTACTGCTACAAGCCCATGGATAAGGAAATATATATTTCCGGGAGGATATATACCCTCCTTATCTGAAATTTTAAAAGCAACTCAAAAACTTAACATAAATGTAACAGATGTAGAAATTTTAAGATTACATTATGCTCACACTCTTTCACATTGGTATAAAAATGTAAAATTAAATAGAGATAAAATTATTAATATGTTTGATGAACGTTTTTATAGAATGTGGGAATTCTATCTTCTTGCAAGTAAATATTCCTTCATTAATATGGGTAATGTTGTTTTTCAAATACAAATCGCAAAAAATATTAACAATTTGCCTCTCACAAGAAATTATATCTACAACTAAACAGTTTATATTTATTGAATTTCCAAGACATGTAATATAATCTTTCGTTTATGGCGCTATCCCTAAATAATTATATAATTAGAGCATCAATTTTCTTAGTTGCTGTCTTTGTTATTGTTGTTTTATTATACCCAGTTTTACAAAATGCTTTTTTATCAAATATTTTTATTAACATTATAATTTTATTAGCACTGTTAACTGGAATTGTATTTAATTTTTTTCATCTCATTAACTTAAATTATAAATATATATCTTTCTCGAACTTTAATATTACAAATTCTATAGAAGCATTCTCTACTTTAAGAGGGCAAGACAAAAACATTTCTCTTGAATTAAAAAATCTTGACGGAAAATTTGTTTTTAAAAGTTCATCAATAAATAGATTGATAGAGAATTCTGATATGACTTTGATAAGCATAAGAGAAACTTCTCGTTACCTGGTAGGTTTGCTAGTTTTTTTAGGACTCCTTGGAACTTTCTGGGGACTTCTAAAAACCATTGGATCTGTTGGCAATGTTATCAGCGGCTTAGGTATAGATGATACAAATGTTGCAGGTTTTTTTAATTCTCTTAAAGATGGATTAAATGCTCCACTTGAAGGAATGAGTATTGCATTTAGCAGTTCTTTATTAGGTTTAGCTGGCTCTTTAATATTAGGATTACTTGATTTAAATCTTGGACAAGCTCAAAATAAATTTAGTCAATACTTTGAAAAAATACTTAATAGCAATTCTTCTCCAGATTTTTCTAAAGTAGAAGATAAGCCTACAGGTGAAGCAATTCAAAAAATCTATGACAACTTAGAAAACCTCCTAAATGCTTTTAAGAAATCATCTGACAATCAAACTAAAATTTCAAACAATTTAGAGAAGTTTAATGAAATACTTAACAAAATCAATTCCAACTCTTCAAATCTTGATAAGCAATTATCAAATTTCTTATCTTCACAATTAAACACACAATCTACACTAATGAACCTTACGGAAGCTTTAAGCAAAAATGGAATATTAGAAGCAAAAAAAGTTAAAGAGTATTTTCAGAAAATTGAAAAAGAACTAAAGAAAATTAAAAAATAATAATGTCTACTAGGTCTTTAAGAAATAGACTTGCTGATACAACAAATATTTGGCCCGGTTTTGTTGATGTTCTAGCTACTCTTTTAATAGTAATCATATTTGTGCTAATGGTTTTTACTGTTTCGCAAATATATCTGAGTGATGCTATATCTGGCCGAGATAAGGCGCTTCAAGATTTAAGAACACAAATAAATGAATTATCTAAAATACTTGTTATTGAAACTAAAGATAAAGAAATAGCTCTTTCAACTCTTTCTGAAACAGAGAAAAAGCTTGAAGATACAGAATTAAATTTACAAAGTGAGCAATTATTAAGTGAGCAATTACAAACTGATATTGCAAAAAAACGATCAGAAATATTTGTTCAGGAACAAAATATAATAGCTTTATCCGAGCAAATTAGTAGTCTTTTAAAAGAACTGAGAATAGTTGCAAATGCATTAGAAACTTATGAAGGACAAGAAATTACTTTACTTGAAACCGAGGGGCTCGGAGAACGAATTAATAAAGCACTTGCAACAAGAATTGATCAACTAAAAATACTTAATCAAGAATTAGATAATGCGAATTTTAAACTACTTGAAAGTGAAAAATCTCTCAAATCTACAATTGCTGAATTAAATGAGAAGAATAAAAATTTAGTGGCAATTAATGATAGTCTTGGTTTAGAGGAAGGTGGAATTGAAGAGCAATTGCTTGCAATTAAAAATAAAAATGAAAAGCTTCTAAGTTTAAATGATGAATTGGAAAAAAACAAACATCGAACTTTCATTAAGAGATGAAGAATTACAAAATCAAAATGAAAAACTTCTAAGTTTAAATGATGAATTAGAAAAGACGAATGTTGAACTTTCATTAAGGGATGAAGAATTACAAAGTCAAATATCCCAATATCAAGAACTAATGAATGATCTTTTAGAAATTAATGATAGTCTGGGTTTAAAAGATGCATCACTTAATGAACAACTTGATGCAATTAGGTTTAAAAATGAAGAATTAGCAAGGTTAAATAAAGATTTAATTCAGAAAGATAGCACCATTTTCAATTTGCGAGGAAAAATATCTGAACTGAATAATGTACTCTCTTTGTCTGAAGATAAACAAAAACAACAACTTGATAAACTTGAGCTACTTCAAAATCAAATTGCATTATTAGAGCAAGAAAATCAAACACAAAAAGAAACATCGCTTGAAGAAATTAAAAATATGGAAATACAATCTTCAAAAACATTAGAACAGGTAGAAATTCTATCTAATCAAATTGACACTCTGCAAAAAGAAATTGCTTTGCTTAATAGTGCTCTAGAAGCTAGTGAAAGTCAGGCTTTGATTAAAGATTTAGAAATAGAGGTGCTAGGTGAAAAGTTAAATAAAGCCCTTACATCAAAAGTATTTGAACTTCAAAAATATAGATCTGAGTTTTTTGGAAAACTACAATCTATTTTAGGCGATAGAAAAGATATTAAAATTGTAGGAGATAGATTTATTTTTGAATCAGAGCTTTTATTTGATTCTGCTTCAGCAGATTTACAACTATCTGGTAAAGAAAAGTTAAGTGAAATTGGCCTTACTTTAAAAGAGACTACTAATGATATTCCTTCAGATATTGATTGGATTATAATGGTAGAAGGACACACAGACAAAAACCCTATACAGACAATCAGATATCCATCTAACTGGGAATTATCTTCAGCAAGAGCTAATACAGTTTTAAAACTTCTTCTTGATCTTGGTTTTCCACCAAATAGATTAGCATCGGCAGGATATGGAGAGTTTTTTCCTATAAGTGATGGAGAAACTGAGAGCGATCTACAGCAAAATAGAAGGATTGAACTAAAATTAACATCAAGATAATGTGCCTTAAATAAAACATAAAAGAAAACTAATGTTTACCAATGAATAAATTCTACATAATAATATTTCTAATATTTTATTCTTCACAATCTTATGGAGCTTGTGATGATCAACCTGCGAATGAAGTTGACTGGACCAATTGCAATTTTGTTGAAAATTTAGATTTATCGGGTGCAGGAATGGCAAAATCAGAAATGTCAGGTGTGAATTTATCTCTTTCAAACTTTGAAAAATCGCAACTAAATAATTCAAATTTATCGATTGGCAATTTTATTTTCTCAAATTTTAGTAATTCAAATTTATATGCATCAAATTTGCAGGGTGCAAATTGTAATAATGCAAATTTCGATAATGCAAATTTAGCCAATGTAAATTTTGAGGGATCTAATTTATTTGGTGCTTCTTTTAAAGGTGCAAATTTGTATGAAGCTAACTTATTAGGAGCTAATATTTCTGGTGCAATATTTGATGAAGCTAACTTATCAAATACTATATGGATTGATGGTAAAAAATGTTCTCTAGGCTCAATAGGTACTTGTCAGTAATATTTATATTATCAATTCTTCTAAGTTGCAAAATGTCGACAACCTCTAAAATCAGTGGAAAAGATAATAATAAAGCTGATTATAAGATTTCTATTAGTAAAGATGTTGGAGTTCAAATAAATAACTAAAATATCAATTTACATTTGACTAAATTAATGATTTGAACTCTTTTGAATGAGCAAAAACACTTATTTATATGCTTTTATTATAGTATTTCTTGCAGGCATTTTTTGGAGCTTTGGCGCACTTACTGTAAGGTATATGATTGATGGTCATGATTATGTTTTTCAATATTTGTTTTATCGAGGATTTGCTATAGCCACAATTTTAATAATTTATTTATTTTTAAGAGAAGGATTTTCATTTTATAAAAATTTTTTTAAGATCGGATTATCATCTATTCTTGGAGGTGTATTTTTAGCAACTGCATTTACTGGATTTATATTTTCAATAACAATGACAACAGCGGCAGTAACTCTGTTTATGTTAGCAGCAATGCCATTCATAGCTGCCATTGTAGGTTATTTTGTTCTTGGTGAAATTCTTAAAAAATCAACTTTGCTGGCGATGGTTATAGCTTTTGTAGGTGTATGTATAATGATAATTAATGATAGTATTTCTGGCTCAGCTTTAGGTGCTATAATTGGTTTTATATCAGCTACAGGCTTTGCACTGTATACTGTTACTATTAGATGGAAACCTGAAACCCCAAAATTTACTACTGTAGTCTTAGCAGGAGTGTTTTGTGCATTATTTGCATTTTTTATTTTAAACTTTTCACTTGAGCCATTTAGGAAAATGCCTACAATAAATTCTTATCTAAGTTTACTTCACGGTTTTCTGGTTGCTTCGGGGCTAATTCTTTATAGTTTAGGAGCGAAATATCTGCCTTCAGCAGAACTTGCTTTATTGTCTTTAATGGAGGTTGTAGGAGGTGTGTTGTGGGTATGGATGCCAATTTTTGGTATAAACGAGGTACCTAGTATTACAGTAATAATCGGTGGTATAATAATTACTATGGCTGTAATTTATTATGGATACGCGACAAGAAAAGGTGAAATTAATTAGAAATCTTAGATTGTCGATATTTTACTAATATTTCTTCTGGGTAACTTATTTTTAGCCCAAACTTTATCTAAAGCCCTTACCATCTTATCTATATGCTCTTTTCTATGTTTAGGTGTTACTGTAACCCTTAATCTTTCCAAACCTTTTGGAACAGTTGGATAGAATATTGGTTGAGCATAAATTTTATGATCATCAATTAAATCCTGAGAGACTTTTTTGCATAAAAAAGGATCATTGACCATAACAGCTACAATATGGGAGTTAGTATCTATGTAGGGTATTGCTACTGAGTCTAACAATTGTCTAATATATGAAGAGTTTTCCTTGAGCCTTATTCTTAATTGCTCAGCCATAGAAACGATTTCAATTGCTTTTAAAGATCCTGCAGCTATTGAAGGACATATTGAAGTTGTAAATATAAACCCAGGTGAAAAGCTTCTAATATAATCAATGATTTCAAAACTTGATGCAATGTATCCTCCCATTTGACCGTAGGCTTTGGCAAGCGTACCATTAATTATATCAATTTGATCCTCGACTCCCATCTCGACAGCAATACCTTTGCCGTCTTCGCCGTATAGACCAACTGAGTGAACTTCATCTAAATATGTCATACAATTATATTTTTTTGCAAGTTCAACAATTTTTATTATTGGAGATCTTATGCCTTCCATAGAATATAAGCTTTCAAAAACTATCATTTTTGGAGTGCTTTTTTTAACTTCTTTAAGTAAACTTTCTAAATGGTCTACATCATTATGTCTAAAAATATGGCATTTAGCACCACTGTTTTTTATTCCTTGAATAAGTGAAGCATGATTTAGTTCATCAGAAAATATTTCAATATCCTTAATTTTTTTACCAAGAGTCCATAGAGTCGATTGGTTTGCAGTATATGCTGAAGCAAATAAAAGAGATGCATCTTTGTTATGCACATCTGCCAATTTTGCTTCTAAATCCGTGTGAAAAGTTGATGTTCCAGAAATATTTCTTGTACCACCAGAGCCAGATCCGTATTCAAGAAGAGTTTTAACAATATCATTAACAACTTCAGGGTGTTGACTCATATTGAGGTAATCATTTGAGCACCAAACTTCAACTTCTCTCTCACTATCAAGAGCTTTTTCGTCTGCACTAGGGAAACTTTTGATTGGTCTATCGATATTTCTAAATTTTCTATAAAGACCTTGATCTTTAAATTTTTCTATTTCTGTATTAAAAAACTTCCTGTAATCCATTATTTATAGTTATCTCATGCAAAGGTTTATTGTAAGTAATTAATTTGATGAATTGTCACACCTTCCAATTTTTAAAAGCCATTCTGCCCCAAACTCCATAGGGGTCGCCAATTAAAAATCTATGATAAAGTGCAGCCAAAATATGTACTGAAAATAATGCAGTTAGAAGTAAAGCACTGTAATAATGAACATTTAGCGCTGTATCATATAAAAAAAAATCCATTTCCACTAATGCTGGAATCTTAATTATTCCTAAAAGAAATACATCTCCGCCTCCAACCCAGGTCATATATGTTCCTTGTATTGGAATAAAAATTACCAGAAAATAAAGACCTAAATGAACCAGGCTAGATATGATTTTATGGTGCGCAGGAATATTATTGTATCTTGGATGAGTATTAAAAAAACGCCAAAGTAGCCTAAGAACTACTAAAGTAAAAATTACAGTTCCAAAAAAATTTATGAGAGCCAATAATCCCAATTTTCAATGGAGAAAATTCCATATTATGAAGACTTATCCCAGTTGCAACCTGCCAAAATAATAAAAGCGCTATAGACCAATGAAATAATTTGGCAATTAAACCCCATGATGTCTTTGTGCCCTTAAAATTAACCATATTTTCTTTTTAGCTTCGTATATGATAAATTCATATAATTATTATATAGTGTTATGTGAGAAATTATAATCCATGAAAATACGAGTATTATCAAGAAAAAGTGATTTAGCTATCATCCAAGCTCATGAGTTTGGAGATAATTTAATGATTAAATACCCAAAAATAGAAATCGAGTATGTTGCTAAAAGTACTTCAGGTGATAAAGATTTAATTACACCTTTATCAGAAATGTCATCTGAAGGAGTATTTACTAATGACTTAAGAGATGAACTAATAAATAAAAAATGTGATTTAATAGTACATTCATGGAAAGATTTACCTATTGAAGTTGGAGACAAAACTATAATTTCTGCAACATTAAAAAGATCCGACAAACGAGATATTTTATTTATAAAAAAAAACAAGACTCATAAAGATAACTCGATAAGCATTTTATGTTCTTCACCAAGAAGAAAGTATAATTTAGAAAATTTTATAAGAAATTATCTTCCAATAAAATATAATAAAATTACTTTCAACAATATAAGAGGGAATATCCCAACTCGTTTTAAAAAATTTCTAAATGATCCTGAAAACGATGGCTTCATTGTTGCCAAAGCTGCAATTGATAGAATAATGTCAAATCAAATACCAAAATTCCAAGACTTAAAAATAGAACTAAAAAAATATATTGATCAATGTTTTTGGACAATTGTTCCACTATCTATTAATCCTTGTTCTCCTGGACAAGGAGCTCTGGCAATAGAGACAAGAACAGAGGATAATGATCTAAATTCCGTATTAAAAAAAATAAATTTTAAAATAGATTTTGATAGTGTTGAAAATGAGAGAAGAGTATTAAAAGAATATGGAGGTGGTTGTCATCAAAAAATTGGTGTGTCTTACATAAATCATAGTCACGGAACAGTAGTTTCTAAAAGAGGTGAAGACGAAGATGGCAATCACTTTGAAGATTGGTATTTAAAACCAAATAAAAAGAATGAAATTATTTTGAATAGTTACAAAGAAATATATCCTGAGAAACTAAATAATTATAAAATTTTTAATCGAAAACAAATAAGTGACTCTATAGACATAATAAGCAATTTAAAAAATAAGTGTATATTTATATCTCGAGTTAGTTCGCTCCCCAATAAAACCAAAATTAATTCAGAAAATATTGTTTGGTCGAGTGGTTTAAAAAACATGGAAACAACTCGCTTCTAAAGGCATATGGGTGAATGGAAGTTCAGATGGTCTTGGGGAAGATTTTGATAATGATATTTCATCTCTAACAACTTTTTCTTGGATAAAATTAACACATAAAGATGCGCCAATTTCAAAAATTGGTGATAGAATAATCAGTTACCAGCTCGAAAAACTAGATTTTGAAATTAATATTAATGAAAAAAAACACTTTTACTGGATGAGTTCTTCTGCGTTTAAATATACGCTTGAAAAGTATCCAGAATTAAAAGAAAGATACCACTATTGTGGCCCAGGAAATACCTATAATGAGATATACTCAATATTAGGTAATGATAAAAATCTATTTGTTGAGTTATCTTATGATAGTTGGAAAAAAAAAAATAAAAATATAAAATGGCAAATATTCTATTCCAAAATGCTCTTTTAAAGAGAAGACAAGCTGTACCTCCAATATGGTTTATGAGACAAGCAGGCAGATATCATTCTCATTATAGAAAATTAAAAGAGAAATACACTTTTGAACAATTATGCAAAACACCTGAACTTGCAGCAGAAGTTGCGAAGGGTCCAATAGATGAATTTGATTTTGATGTAGCTATTTTATTTAGTGATATACTTTTTGTTTTAGAAGGATTGGGACTTGAATTGAAGTTCGATCCTGCTCCAAAATTTAGCTCATTTATAAATGCTAATAATTACAAAAATTATAACAATATAAATAAAGCTATTGAGCATTTAAAATTTCAGGCAGAAGCGATTAAATTTACTAGAGAAAGTATACCAAATTCAAAAAGCCTTATTGGTTTTGTTGGTGGTCCATGGACATTAATTAGATATGCATTTGGTAAGGACCATTTTAATAATGATAACAAAAAATTATATTTTGATTTTTTATCTTCAACTCTTGTACCTTTATTAAAGCAAAATATTAAATTGCAATTAGAAGCTGGGGCAGAAATTGTTATGATATTTGACAGTTCATTATATGATTTAGCAGGTCTTATTTGTAAAATTACAAGTTTTAGTAAAATTTGCCAAAGTATTTTTGGGAGTTCAATAACTCTTGGATCAGAAAGAAATTGATTTAGATATACTTTTAATTCTTTTTTCTCAGGGGCATCAGGAGTTCCTAAGTTTGTGATTAAAATACCTACAGCTTCCTTGGTTCCATGTTCATAGTTTTTTTCACCAATATATTTAACCATATTTATTAGCTAAATTCTTTTCTTATATTTTCTACAAATAAATGAACATTTTTTTCTGGTGTTTTCTTGTTTATGCCGTGCCCAAGACCACAAACCCATCCATCTCTATTTTCTATAGTTTTCATAAATTCAGTATATTTATTAAGCTCTTGTTTAAATTGATCTGTATTTAAAAGCATTAATTTTTCATCAAAGTTGCCTTGAATAAAACCATTTTTTGCTTT
>CACOIH010000007.1:5000-60476 GCA_902627245.1 uncultured Alphaproteobacteria bacterium | reverse complement strand
ATTAATTTATAATCTTTTTTATACAAACTATGAGAAAAGAAAACATCTTCAAAATAGGATTTTTCTAAATTTATTCCTATGTATTCAGCTTTATCAATTATATTTTTATTATAGATAATACAACTATTTAACCATTGAGCGTCATTAATTATATCAGTGTCCTTTTCAAAATTCATCAATGGTGCAATTTTTCCGGAGTCTAAGATTGACATTGTCTTAATTTTCTTAAAAGAATTTAACATGTTTATAATAAACTTAAATAAATAATTTTTGTTGTATAAATTATTCCATCGTAATGATTGTATTTGTTTATTAGGCAAATATACAACAGCACTAATGATTTTTTTTTCATTATCATTTTGAAAATGATTAATAAAATTACCTATCGCATATTTATCAATATATAAGTCGTCATCAAATTGAATTATAAAAATTCCAGTAGTCTTTGATATGGCTAGCCTTCTTTGATAAGATTGATTTTTTATTTTGGAAATAAATATTCTTATATTTAATTTTTCAAAGTAGAAATTTTTAATTTGTGAAATATCATTATAGTCCGTTAAACATAAAATAATTTCTTTTGGCCAAATATAACTATTAAAAATTGATTCTATTAATATTGGTAATTTAAATTTACCTTTATGAGAAGCACAGACTACTGATATTTTTTTATTAACTTTTGACAATTTTTTATTATATTTTGTTTATTAGATATTTATAATCTACATTTTCAAAATATGAATTACAATATTTGATAAGTTGACTTTTATTATTGTCTGAGCCCTTAATCCAACTATTCTTAAAATGTTGAATTTTGGCATTAATTTCTTCATAATCATTTATTTGATTCATTTTATTTTGAAAAATTTTAAATAATGGATCAAATGGCAACTTATCATTATTGTTGTAATAAATTGGATAAATTCCTGATAAACATGACTGAATTATGGAAGCACTTCCTCTATAAATTACAATATCACATAAATTAATGTCATTAGAAAGTGAATTAGTAGAAATCTTAAAATTCTGAGTCTTTTCTAGTTCATTTTGATATTTTTTCAATTTAAACTGCAAATTAGTTTTAGGGTGAGGTCGAAAAATAAAACTATTTTTTTTATAAGCTTTGCATAATTTAAGTGTTAAATTAAGTAATATTTCAAATTCGTAATCAAACGCATCTGGTAGGATTAAAAAATTTAAGTTTAATATCTTATAATTATCTGGCTTAAGTTTGATTTTATTGTTTAAATTTTTATGAGAGCCAAATACTTTTACATTTTGAAACCCCTTTTCCTTAAATCTATCAGATACTATTTTACCAGTTGTGAGTATTTCTGTTGGACTATAGTCTTTTGGAAAGTTGATTAATAAGGTATTTTGCAAATTAGTTAACATTGTATGTTGATATGCTAAAATACTAATATCCTTGTTGTACTCTTTGGATTTTTTAAATAAAATTCTTTCCCAAGAATGTCCTTCAAAAGTTGTTAATATAATTTTTGGATCATAATTTAGAAGAACCTTTTCAACAAAGTATTCAAACCTTAAATTATTTATTATTGAATAAAATTTTGATAATCTTGTAAAATACCTTAATTCATTGCTATACTCATTGTATTTAAAATTGAATTTTAATTCTTTTTTAAATATATATAAAAACAAACTGCATTTAAAAATGAAATATATCTCTTTAAACAAACCAGCAGAATTAGGCAAAATAAGACCATTTTTAATTTTTATATTTTGATAGTTATTTAAATTTCTAAATATAATTTTAAATTTTTTATTTGTTTTTTTTAGTTCTTGAGGCAGATTTCCAAAATAAAAATCATTACCTTTGTCATAATCAAAGGAAGGCATTAAATGAGAAAATATAAGAATGTCAGCTTTATATTTATTTTTTTTGACAATATTTAATTTATTTTTAGAAAAAATAAAACTAACATATTTTTTAAATTTGGAAAATTTGACATTATTATTTTGTTTATATTTTTTATTATTAAAAATATCATTATACTGGAACATTACTTCAGGACTTTCTTTTAAAACATATAAATATTGGTAATAATATTTTATATAACTAAAATTATCTGAAGATAAAATTCTATTTGTAAAAGATCTTATTCTAAAAAAATTATTTAGATTCATAATAAATTTTTTTGAATATTTTGTTTTGAATGTTATTATTTTTAATTTCGTCAATAGCAATTTTCATATCTTTTTTATAATTTACAGAAGTCTTAGTGCCTTTAATAAGATAGGGTCTTAACTTATAATTATTATCAATTATTCTCATCTGTTCTATTTTTAATTTTTTTTCATTAAGAGTCCTTTTATTATTTATAAGTTTTAAAAGCGATTTACGCTCAAAACCTAATAAACCAAAAAGTTTAAAGTTTACTTTTGGAGATTCATTGTTAACTTTTTTAATAATTATTTTTCTATAGCAATTAGTTATTATGTTTTTATTAATTTGGCATTTAACTATGGATTGATCATCAAGCTCGTTATGATTTATCTTACCAATACAATTATAATAATTATATTTTGTTTTTTTTATATATTTTGCAAAAATATCAATTTCATCTGGAATAATAAGTGGTTCATCAGCTTGTAATATAATAATATATTTGGAACTGATTTGTTTTGTTGCTTCTGCTGCCCTACTTGTTCCATTGAAATGCTTTCCTTTTGTTTTTAAAATTTTTCCTTTGTAATCTTTAATAGTTTTAATAATTTGTTTATCAGAAGTAGCAATGTAAACATTATCTATATTTTTTACTAAAAGCGCCCTCCTTCTAACATGCTCAATTATAGGTATATTATATATTTTCTTTAATACTTTATTGGGAAATCGAGAGGATTTTAAACGTGCTGGTATTATTATTGATATATTATTTTTCAAATCTTATTATTTATTAATTTTTTTAAGATATCGTTGAGGTGCAAGATGCCAATTAATTTTTTATTTTCTACAACAGGTAAATCCCATATTTTTTTTTCACTCATAATCGTTATTGCCTCTAAGACTGTGATTGTTTTATTTACTGTAAATGGCTGTTTATTAATGTGATTTATTATGTCATCCGCAAAAAATGCTGATAATGGTTTCTGAATTTTTATGAGTTTTCTTCTAATATCACCATCTGTAAGAATACCTTTTAAATCAAGATTATTATTTACAACACATAATACACCTAATTTATTATTTATCATTTGATCCAAAGCTTCTTTGAACAATGAATTTTCATAAACATAAGGAATTTTATCTAGATTTATAAATAAGCTTTCAATTTTAGATTTATAAAAGCTACTCAACATCAAATTTTCCATTTATTTTTGAAAATTTTAATCTTACTTTATGAAAAAATTTTGCTTGTTCTAATATTTTTTTTAAATATTTAATATTTAAAACAGTTCCAGGATCAGAAAGTGCTTTTTGCGGATTATCATGGACCTCCATAAATAATGCATTAACACCACTGGCAACTGCCGCTCTTACTAAATATGGGATAAATTCTCTTTGTCCTCCAGAAATATTTCCCATTGAAGTAGGCATTTGAATTGAATGGGTTGCATCATAACATATTGGATAACCTGTTTCTGCCATAATCGGTAAACTTCTAATATCATTTACTAACATGTTATATCCAAAAAAAGTTCCTCTTTCAGTAAGCAATATTTGATTATTGCCAAAATTTTCAATTTTCTTAACTGAGTTTTTAATATTCCAGGGACTCATAAATTGACCCTTCTTTAAGTGTATAGGTCTTTTTGTTTCTGCAGCAGCTCTTAAAATTGATGTTTGTCTACATAAATAGGCAGGTATTTGAAGCATATCACAAACTTCTGCTGTCCTTGAAGCCCAAGATGCATCAGAAAAGTCTGTTACAACAGGTACTTTGAATTCTTCTCTTATTTTTGATAAAATATTAAGACCTTCATCAATACCCACACCATGAAAACTGGATAATGATGATCTGCAATCTTTGTCATAACATGCTTTAAAAATCCATTTTATATCAAGCTGATCACATATTTTTTTTATAGATTTTGCTATTTTAAATGTATGTTTTTCATTTTCAATTGCACATGGTCCTCCAATAAATACTAAAGGATTGCCAGACCCTATTTTTACTTTTTTTACACCTTTTAGGCCAACTGATATAATTTTATTCATTTTCTTTGATCCAGATCTGATTACCTTGATTTATATCTTTATTAAAAAAATCTGCAATTAGTTTAAATTTATTTTTCTTAAATATTAAATTAATTTTATCATATTGTTCTTTATAATCAGGGTTTACCTCAAGCAAAATTTCTTTTGTTTTATTGATTAAATTTAATCCTCCTTCAAGGATTAGATGCTCAATACCATCGACATCAATTTTAATATAATCTGGCTCATTTAATCTAAAAATCTTATTAAAGGTATCAAGAGAAAGTCCAAGTGTTTTATAACTAATTTCTGTTTCAAATGAATTACCTTTTTGATCAGTTTTTTTTCCAAAATTTGAATGAGCTGAACCTTCAAGAATATTTAATGAATTTAAGTAATTTACTGCAGTGGAATTATTTAATGCTATTGGTGCAATTATGATTTTATGATTTAATTTGTTTAAAATAATATTATTAGATAAAATTTCCAAGTTAGAAAATGAAGGTTCAAAACTTACAACATTACACTTTTTAGATTTTGCTGCATAAATTGAATAAATTCCCACATTAGCTCCAATATCCCAAAAAGTGCTATCTGATTTAAAATTATCAATCCATTTTATAGTTTCAGGTTCCTTTGTACTAAATGTATTTATTCTGTAATTTGTAATTAAATTTTTATTGATAAAAAAATAAGTATTATTCTTATATTTAATTTTTTTTATATGTTTAGCCTTAAATGTATTAAAAATTATATCTACTTTTGTGGCATATATAAATTTAGAAAATGTAAATAATAAATTTCTTATAATTAATTTTAAAGTTTTAAACATTTAATTTAATTGAATGATGTATCACTACTATCCATGAAATATATCGAAATATGTTTTGTATTTCTTTAAAATAATTGGTCTTGAAAGCATCAATTTAGATGATACTTTTACATAACTACACGAATTGACTAATTTAATAATCTTAGTTTGATACTTATGCAGATTTACCATCTCTGAACTTAAAAGATTATTATTAGTAGAATAATATTTAACTTTAAAATTAATTAACTTTTTCAATGGATTATTTAAAATAATAAAACCCTCTCTTGTGTCATTGAATGATACTTGAGGCATATATTCAATATTATAAAAAGATAATGCCTCTATGGTTTGAATATTATTTTTAAAATCTAAATAATTGGAAAATTTATTGCCGTGCATAAAATTCCAAACTCCATTTTGTTGCCGATAGCCTACATAACCCCTTTCAGCTAAGTAAGTTGTTGATTTAAAAATATCATTCAATTTGCTAAACTTATGAAATACAAAAAATGAACCATATCCGGTAATATTTAAATCACTAAAAAAAATATTTAATGTTTCAAATGGTTTTAATGTAACATTTAAAGACTTAATATTTTTTCCGTTATTATCAAAGATAAGCATTCTAACACTATCATTTTCATTTTCTAATGGATACGTGTGAGAACTTAAATTAGTTAACATAAATTTGGTTGAATTCGTTTGATCTTGATTCCAATAAAAAAAATCACTTATTGTTGAATCAATTTTTTTTGGTTTATTAGATAACGTGGTTTTAATTTGTAAAAAATTTCTTAGTGATCTAGAATAATTAGATGAAAAAATTTTTTTTACCACATTTATCATGAAAACCAGTAATTTTTTTTAATTTTTTGATATTTAAAAGTATCACCAAATATAAAATAAGCCTGAGGAGGATGAGTGTGTTCAAGTGACATCGATTTATTTTCAATATTTCTTGAAAAATATAGAGGCAAACCTCCTCTTTCAGATGATTTAAAAATAAACATTTCAGAATTATAATTTTTTAATTTTTTAAGTGAGTATTTATTTATTGTATTTGTATAAAATGTTGTTTTATCTAATATTTTTTTTTTACTATTTAATATTTCTACGTCAAAAGGATTTTTAGTAGGGTTTTTAGAGAGATTAACTAGTATAAAGTAATTTTCAACTAAGTTATCTTGCTGAACCATTGGAGAACAACTAATTAATGATAATTTTTTGTTTTTGAAGTGATTTGGTAGCTCGCCTTGATATGAGCATGATGTACTAGGACTTATTATTTTAATGTTTGATCTCCACTCAGGCAAAGAAAGATTATAATCATTTTCATAATCTATACTTAATTCTGATGAAATATCTGATAAATAAATAAATAATGATTGATTATCTAATTGACTTGGTAATTCACTTTTCTTTATTGTAACAAAAGTATTTTTTTTTATAATTCCATAATCAAAATAGTTCCATTTATTATCTTTTGAATAAAAAATCACGATTTTCTTATCCTCTATTTTTTTTTTATAAAATTTAGATATTGGAGGTGAATTAAAAATTTCCACAGAACTATCAAGATTCAGTTCTTCAAAGTTTAAAAAAAAATAATAATTCATTCAAATTAACCTATTAAAAATTATCATTTTTGAGGGTGTTTAGGAATAATAAATCTCTTGAATTTATTTAGATACTTTTTATTAATTTTTGTAGTTACTAATTTTTTTTGGATTTTTGACACTTTTTGTATATCTTCTAATGATGAAGAATAATATTCTAGAAAATCCTTTAAGGATTTGTTTATTTTTTTTTGTTTAAAAATAAAAGCCATTCCTGATGAAGACTTTGTTATTAAGTAATTATTATATTTATATTTTTTCTTTATATGATTATAAGATTCAATCATTTTACAATTAATTACATCGTGTAAAATTACTAATGAATTTGAAGTTAAGTAGCTAGAAATTGCATTAAAATCATTTGTCTGTGCTTTGTTTGTGTGCAAGCCATCAATTAAGACTAGATCAATTTTATTACTAAAATATTTAAATGCAATATTTTTAATATCTTTAGGTGAGTCTCCTTTAATAGCAAGATGTTTTTTATTAATTTGCTTTAATATATTATTTGTGAATTCTATGCCCTTTACTCTATACTTATCAATAGCTACAATATTAGCACTTGGAAATAATAAACTAAAAAAAATAGTCGATATGCCATATGAATTTCCAATAATTAAAATATTTTTTGGATTAATATATTTGCTTATATTAAATATCATAGACATTTCATCATTAGATATTCCAGCAGATGTAGATAGAAGTTTATTGTTTCTGACAATATAATTAAATAAATTATGTAAACTACCATTGGTAAGATGACTCGGGAAACCGCCAACAATTTTGCAGTTATTGCTATTATACAAATAATTAATTTTATTTATAATTTCTACTAATGATAGTTTTTTCATTATTTTTTATAAATCTCACTATACCAATAATGAAATGTAAATAAACCCCATATAGTTTCTATATTTTTATTCGAACCATTAAAAAATGGCTTTACAAAATCGTCAAAAAATTTGCTGTTAACATAACCAACAGATGATAAATTTTTCTTACCAAGGTAGTGCATTATTTGATCTTTGAGACTTGATCTCATCCAGATACTAATTGGAAGGCTAAAACCTTTTTTATTGTGATTTTCTAATATACTTGAAGGAATTAGATCCCCCATAGATTTTCTTAAAAGTTTTTTATAATCAGTTTTTGAAAATTTTAAAGATGTTGGCACCGTGAACATTAACTGAACAAGTTCATGATCAAGGAAAGGTGTTCTCGCCTCAAGTGAATGTGCCATTGAATATTTATCAGTTATATTCAAATATTCATCAGGCAATTGTGTTAATATTTCTAAATTTGCAACTTTATTAAATACATCTATATTTCCATCTTTGTAAAAAATATTAAATAAAGCATGTGAAGTAGATCTCATATTTTTACCTAATGATAAATATTTTATTTTATCATTATTACTAAATTTATAAATTTTGTCATGATAATATTTTTCAAAAGATAGCATATTAGTTTTTTTACTTTTTTCATAATCCATATTTATTTTTGATAACAAATTAAATGCTCTATTATAATTACCAAATATTTCATCTCCTCCCTCTCCTGTAATAACAACTTTTTCATAGTTACTAATTTCTTTAAATAATAAATATCTTGGCAATCCAGCCCCATAAGGCTCTTCAGCGTAAACCATCATATTATGAAAATCTTCAATTAGATCTTTAGATTTCACATACAATTCTTTTGATTTTAAAGAATATTTATTATTCATATCTTTTACATAATTTAATTCATTCCAATTTTCATATGCTTTTTCTTTAAATACCAAGGAGTAAGTTTTAATATTTTTATTATTTTCGGCAGATGTAGCAACTAATGATGATGAATCTAGTCCTCCTGATAATGAAAAAGCATAATTTACATCAGAGATAGACCATCTGGAAACTGCTTCCCTAATTTTGTTTCTTATAATTTCTGTCCAGTCTTTTTCTTTTATTTTGTTATTAATATTAAATTTTAATTTCCACCATTTTCTTATTTGTAATTTATTTTTTCTTAAATCTATTTTAATATAATGACCTGGTAAAAGTTTTGTTATATTTTTATAAATGGTATTTGCAAAAGGAATGTATTTCAGACTTGAATAATCGTATAAACTTTGATGATTTATGTCAGGTCTATCTATAACATTTAAAATACCCCTAATTTCTGAAGAGAAAATAAAATTATCATTTTTATTAAAATAATATAAGGGCTTAATTCCAAATCTGTCTCTAGCCAAAAAAAGATTTTGATTTTTTTTGTCAAAAATAGAAAATGCAAACATTCCATTAAGCATTTTTAAGCAATTTGTTCCATAGTTTTTATATAACCGAACCAGAAGTTCTGTGTCAGAATTACTTGAAAAAAACTGTTCGCCCCTAGAAATTAAATTGTTCCGTAGCTCATTAGCATTGAATATTTCTCCATTAAAAACGATTGTAAATTTTCCACCATCAATTGACAATGGTTGTTTTCCATATTGTAGATCTATTATTGATAATCTTGTCATACCTAAAGATATTTGATCTCTTTTACTTTCAAATATACCCTTATCGTCAGGACCGCGGTGAGATTGAGAAAGATTCATTTTAATAATATTATTAGTTTCTAAAGTTTTGTTACCCCAAATACCGACAATTCCACACATATTACTTGCTTATATTAGTAAATATATTTTTTACATAGTTTTTTAATTCATTTTTATTTTGAATTAGTGGTATGTCTCTTAAAGACGGCTCAGATTTATTAATTTTTTTAAGAGGATCATAATATATAGAATTTGTATTTATTAATTTTGCCATTAATGCTGTTGAGGTTAAAGGCTGACTTATGACTAATTTGCATTTTGAAATGACTGAATAAGCATTTAAATCAGGATTTAATCTTTTATAATTACTAATTCCTGATAATTGATTTAGCAATCTAGTATATGATTCTTGCCTTTTTTGTCCTACGTTTCTTTTAGGCTTGTGAAATACATTAATATTAAATTCTTTTGCAATGTCGACAATATCAAAAAGTAGTTTTTCATATATTTCTATGTTGAAAGGATATCCAACATCATAATACGTACCGTATCCTATATACTTATCTAATTTATGTGATTCGGTATCAAATACAGCAATACTGTTATAAGATATGGTTGGCATTTTTCCTTTACTAGACTCAAATAATATTGGTCCTAAATTAAAAGTTTTTGAATTAGTTGAATATTTTAGATTTGTTGTATTCTTAGAATGAAATTCATCCCAACAATAGTAAACAGGCCAATTTATATTCATAAAGTGCAGGCCATATGTTATTTGATTTGTAATTGGACATAATGGTTCATCACTCATACTATAAAAATAATTAGATATTTCTTTATTTTTAGCTTCTAAATTATAAGTCCACAGGGGTCGATACTCAATAAATGAGTTAGAAAATAAGTATTTATTAAATAATATATTTTCATTTGAATAATCAATAACTAAAGAAAGTGTTTTTTCCATTAAAATAAAAGCATTCCACCACTTTCCATATAAAAGAGTTATCAATGAATTTAAGTAAATCATAAAAAATCGAATAAAAATTATTATTAAATATTTTTTTTTTACATTTGAAAAAATATCTATGAATTTGATATTTATATTATTTACTGAATATTTATTTTTAAATTTTTTTTGACCATGATAAATTTCATCTGTTTTTTTAAAATGTTTTAAATACCATTCAAAAATATTATAATTTTTTTTATTCAAGTTTGAATTATCTGGAAAATTCTTTTCGCTTAAGCCATAAAAATATATACTATTTTTAGGAATTATATCTTTTTTACTAAAATCAAATAAATTTTTAAAAAAAATCTTAATAAATAACATCAAACTTTTTTGACAAAGGTAAGTTAGATATAGTTTCCAAAGTAATTTTGTTCTAATAGAACCTACTTTAATATTATTTTTTTTTAAAATAGAGATGTATTCATTAGGCAATGGATATACTAGAGATTTATTTAAATATTTAGCTAATAATAGCTGTCTTAAAAAAACATGGCCTAATAAATTTCTGTCTAAATATTGTCTAACGATTAATTCTCTATTATCATTTGAGTTTATTATAGAATACTTATCACTAATTATTTTTTTAAATTCGTATATTTTTATTTGATAAAAAATATTCCTAATTTCGTAAAATTTTTTTTCTACATATAATTTTTTAGAAATTTCTGCTAATTTATTGTCATAGATTTTGTTATTAAATAGAAAATTATATAATATTTTAAACATTATTTGAGACAAATAGTTTTTTTTTCATAAAATTAATTTGATCTTTTGTGATACCTATTTTTAAATTTAATAATTTAGATATTTTTTTATTAGATAATGACATTTCTTTTGGTCTTTTTATAATATTATTACCAGCATTGACTTTTATTGGATTAATTAATTCTTTATTTAATCTAAAAGACCTACAAATTAAAATACCAAACTGATATTTTGATATTCTATCACTAGAAGATATATTAAATATACCTCTACAATCCTTATTTATTAACATATGTATATAATTTATCAAATTATCAATAAAAACTGGATTAAAATATACATCTTCATATAAATTTATTTTTTTATTACGTTTTAAATTATTTATTATGTATTCACTAAACGATTGCCTATATGTGCTTCCAATGCCAAAAAAATTAGTTCTAAGTATTAAATAATTTTTTAAATTTTTAACTATATATTTTTCTATTAAAGCTTTAGTATACCCATAATGATTAATCGGATCTGTGGAAAATTTTTCACTCTTGAATTTATGATTTTTTGAAAAAATTTGATCTGTAGAAATATGGACAAATTTAATTTTTTTATATCTGCACTGATTAGCTATCATTGAAGGGATTAAATAATTAGTTTTATATGATAATTTTTTATTTTTTTGACATTTTTCTAAATTTGTAAGGGCAACTAAATTGATTACAATATCGGGTTTAGCCAAATGAAATATTTTTTTAATTTCATTTTTTTTATTAAAATTTATTTTGTATTTATTAATATTTTTATCTGAAATATTTTTTTTATTAATTACTACACTAATGTTAAATTGATCTTTTTTTAATTTTATCCAATTTTTTCCAAGTAAACCTGAAGCACCAAATATTAAAATATTTTTTTTCAAAGTATTTTATAATTTGCCAATTATTTCTTCGTTATTTTTAATCCATTTTTTTAATTGAAGTGGCGACATCCAATCTTTATTTTTTTCAGAATTATATGAAAAATTTTTATTAACTAATTTGCCATTTT
Organism: uncultured Alphaproteobacteria bacterium; assembly: GCA_902627245.1. Classification (GTDB taxonomy): domain Bacteria; phylum Pseudomonadota; class Alphaproteobacteria; order HIMB59; genus CACPNW01. The sequence continues at coordinate 48,605 of CACOIH010000007.1, read as the reverse complement.
TAATCCTTTTTTTATCTTTGCTAATGTTGTGAATAGAAGGCAAAATTTTATAATAATCTTTATATTCATAAGTAAACTGAGCATCTTCAATACTAATCATTTGTTCATGTTTTTTTTCACCTGGTCTAATACCAATAATTTTTAATTTTGATTCATTTGATATACTTTGAGCTATATCAACAACTTTCATTGATGGACTTTTTTTAATGTATATTTCTCCTCCACTCATATCTGAAAAGGCATTCCAAACTAGTTTAACTGCTTCATCTAATGAAATCATAAACCTAGTCATATCTTTGTCTGTTATGGTTATAACTTTCTTTTTAGACTGTTTAATAAATAATGGTATTACAGATCCTCTTGAGCCCATAACATTTCCGTATCTGACAATAGAGAATATTGAAGATTTTACATTATTAAAATCGTTACCTGCTATAAATAATTTATCAGCGGCCAATTTGGTAGCACCATATAAATTAACTGGATTTGATGCTTTATCTGTAGATAAGCTTACTACTTTTTTTATATTATTTTCAATGGAAGCATTAATAACGTTCATTGCGCCATTAATATTTGTTTTAATACATTCAAATGGATTGTATTCAGCCAAAGGAACAATCTTTGTAGCTGCTGCGTGAACAACTACATCAGATCCTCTCATTGCCTTTGATAATGAAACATGATCTCTTACATCTCCGATTATAAATTTAATTCTTTTTTCATTTTTAAATTTATTTTTCATTTCCCACTGCTTCATTTCATCTCTAGAAAAAATAATAATTTCTCTTGGCTTATATTTTTTAAGAGTCATTTTAACAAAAGCATTACCAAAAGAACCCGTGCCTCCAGTTAGAAAAATTTTTAAATTATTATCCATAAAATTTTAATTCTGCTATTGCTAACCCAAATTCTCCTTTAACTGAATAGAAAAGATAAATTTTTTTATTATTTTCGAATAAGTAGGGATCTCTAACTGCATTTTCAAATAAAGTTGAATTACCAGGTTTTGAAGGTCTCAGTTTAAGTTTTTTTCCCTCAAATTCTCTTGTAGGTCTTAACAATTCATGTTCTTTTTGTAGCATCCATTTCTTATAATTATTTGATAAACTTAGCCAGGAATAATATATTCTCTCAGGCATGTCACCTATTTTGGTATAAAAACAATATAATTTATTTTTTTTAATTAAAATTCCCACATGCCTAATAGAACCTGGCTTATTATGTAAAAACTCTTTATTTAATTTTTTATTAAAAAGGTTTTGGTGGTTTTTGAATTTGTTAGTAATTTTTTTAGTCCTCCACAGATTTCCTCCTTTAGAGATTCCATAAAAATAATTTTTAAATTTAAAAACTCTTAGATAAAAAGGGGCTAGACATTTGGTAGACATTTGTTTGAAATTAATACCATCACTTGAAACTGATAAAAATGTCCATTGACCTATCTTTTCATTTGAATGTGAATGCGTAAAAAGATAAATCTTCTTATTTATATTATCTATATAAATGTCGGGTGATGCAATGTGATTTACTGCATTTTTAAAATCAGCGATTGGAGCAATTTTTTTATTAACATTTATCCAATTACCAAAAAGATTATTACTGCAAGCAAGTTTGATAAATTTTCCTTTATGGTCAGCATAATATAAATAATATTTACCTAATCTATTTGTGCACCATTTTGGTAACTCAATACAAGTTGGATTACAGATATTAATTTTTTTTTTTTTTATGTCTTGATCAATAATAATTTTTTTTTTTAAGACTCTAAACATATTAATAACCAAGTTCTTTCATTATTTTTTTACCTTTGTTTTCTTGAAATGAATTTACTAATTTCCAATATTTTTTTGGTATTATTTCTTTCCACTTTTTTTTATTTTTAAATATCTTTTGATTAACCTGCCAATTTCTAAGTAAATCATGTTTTAATTCACCAACTCCATCAGTTTTAATAATTTTTGTTTGACTATTCCAAGAAATTTTATTTTTATAAAAATCAAAGATTTCATTTTCATATTTTAAATTTAAAAATTTAAATACATCTTTCATGGTCTTTTCTTTATTTTTAATAAAATCTTCGTATCTTATTAAGTGTGTATCACTCTTATCAATTTGTCTTATAGTACATAAAGAGTCATCAGAATACTTTCTAATAGCTATTTCAATAGCATTCTTGTCTTTTTTATATCTTTTATAGAGTGAAGCTATAACATCTTTTGATTTTCGGGTAGTTAAAATAAATTTAACATTTTTATACTCTCTTCTTATATAATCAATATGCCAAATATGCCTATTAGTTTTTTCTAAAATTTGTTTTTTTTTAGATTTAATACATTCATTGTATAATTTTTTGACTAATCTTTGATGATGGAAGTGATTATATAATAAGAAAGTATTTGTTTCATATTTTGGAAAATAAATTTTAGAGTGCTCGCCTATTACTCTTGAAATTATAGTACTCCCAGTATGGCCACAACCACATACTAAGTTAATATTAATTTTTTTATTCATTTGTTTGGCTTGATTACTCCAGCAGGCTTTGAATTGAATTCAATAGTATTAATTTTATTTAAATTTTTAATAATTTTTAAACTATCTGTACTTTTTAAAATCTTAGAATTTTTCCACATATTAGATTCATACCATGATCCAGCGAAATGTAAAAAATAATTATTAATTAGGCTATTTTCTACACTTTGTATAATTAAGTTATTTTTAATATTTTTGTATTTATATAGATGTGGATAATAATTAGCCATCTCAAATACCCATAGTGCTTGAAATCGATAATCTATAAAATTAACTTTACAGTTTTTATGAATATCATAATTCATATAAGCTTCTTCACCACCATCAGTAATTGATGATATGTTTTGATTATATTTATAAAAGAAACTCTTAAATAAATTAGCATATTTTTCTAAATTTATTATAAATAGCCCCGTGCAACAAAAATCTTTTTGTACTTCAAGATTATGATATTTATAAATTTGTGATATATTCATATGTATAGCTGAATTTAGTGGGTATTTTTTTGAATAAAATGTATTCCTGAAAATTGAGATTTTTTTTCTTGTTAATTTATCATCATAGGGAATATTATTGAACTGAGAGACCAATGAGACTGAACTTTTATGATGAAAGTTAAAAATATTTGGCGAATAAAAATTAATTAGAATATCTGAGTCTAAATAACATATATTTTTAATATTAAGGTCGGCTTTAAGTAACTCATATCCTATTAGAAGTTTTTGCCACTGTTTCTTTTTATAGTATTTGCTTTGTTTAGATATTAAATCTTTATTAAAACTTATCAGACCTAAATCATGTTTCTTACAATATTTTAACCAGAGTGGTAGAGAGTATTTAGACCAATCATTTAGATACTTTGATCCGATATTTAGCGTAACTATATAATTATTTGATTTTATTGATTTTCTATAAATTTTCATATCAATTTAAAATATACTAAAACCACCATCTACAACTAAGTTATGACCATTAATATATCTAGACATATCTGAAGTTAAAAATATAAGTGAGTCCACAATATCTTCTTCAGTTGCCATTCTATTAAGAGGTGTTCTATTATTATATTTATTAATAAATGATTTATCTTGGTTTCTAATTATGCCCCCCGGTGAAATACAATTCACTCTTATATGTGGGGCTAGATTGACTGCCAGCCATTTTGTTAAATTAATTAATCCTGATTTTGATGCAGAATACGCTGCAGGGTTAAAAATATTTGAATTTTTATATATTCTAATATCTGGTGCCATTAATCCATAAATAGATGATATATTTATAATGATACCTTTTTTATTTTTCATTAAAAGAGGGCTTAGATCTCTACATAAGTGAAATGTAGCTGTTAAATTGATCTCAAAAGCTTTGGACCAAGAACTAATAGATTGATCATGAAATTTAGTATTCCAACCTTTTAATCTTGAGTCACCAACTAAAGATGCATTATTTATTAAAATATCAAGTTTATTAATTTTTTTTATCAATGAGTTTCGATCTTTTTTTGATAATAAATTAACTTTTATATAATCAATCTTACTTCTTAAATGAGTTTCAAATGTTTTTAAAAATATATTAAAATCAGACTTACTTTTATTATCACAAATTATTACATTAGCATCTAAATTTATTAATTCTTTAGTGAATGCTTTTCCTAAATTCCCAAGCCCTCCTGTAAGTAGTATAATTTTATTTTTAAAATTTAATTTATCTCTAAGAGTCATAATTTTAATTTTTTAATACTCTAGCGATCTTTAAGTCAAGATTTTCATCTATATCTATTGATCTTTCTTTAGGAATAATTGTATATCCTATGTTGCCATCAAATAAACTTTTTGAATTAGAAATATAATTGGTTCTAAAAATATAAGCTACTGTATTAATATCATAAGTTTTTACTGCATCCTGCCTTCTGAATATTTTTTTGTTGCTATCAAACAGTAATTTAACTTTTTTATTTTTGATTTTTACCATATTAAAATAAGGATTACGATTTGATTCACTAATTGTAATAATACCATCATATTTATTATTATTGTAATGATTTATACAATTATGAACATCTTTTATATCTCTTAATGGACTGGTTGGTGGCAATGATATCAAATAATCAAATTTAAGATTATATTTTTTTTTGAGAGTATTGATAGCATGTTTCCATGTTAAAATTTCTGGGGATGAATCAGTTGATAAATATTTAGGCCTTTTGATTATAATATCTACTTTATGTTTTAAGGCTTCTTTTTGAATTTTTAAAGAATCAGTTGAAACTACAATTATTGGATTATTATTTATTTTTTTTGCTAAATCAATGCTTATGCCAATAAGTGATTTTTTATTAATTTTTTTTAAGTTTTTATTTTTAATACCTTTGGAGCCTCCTCTTGCACAAATTAAAACAAAAAAATTCATTTATTTTTTTTCATTTTCTCAATTATGCTTAATGTTTTTAAGGCATTGTTAGCAGATTCATAATTGTTAGACTTTTCAAATAAATTTAAACATTTTTTCCACATATTAATGTAAGAATTATTTATATCTTCTTTATTAGAAATTATTAATTTAGTTTTATTATTTTTTAATGAAATAAGTTTAACTTCACCTTTAGTAGCATCCCATAATATTGTTTTCACATCACCAAAGATATGCATTTTTCTCGTTTTAATATTTCTAATAAAATCAAGGGAAACATTAGCAAAAATTTTATCCTTTTGATTGTTATTTTTAAAAAATAATCTCATATCAGCAAAATCTTCTACATTAATATTTAAATCACTTAATTTTGTAAAATAGCAATCAAAATTAACAATTTTTCCAAAAAGCCATTCTAAATAATTTAATTCATGACTTAATTCTAATAAAACACCTCCACCAAGCATTTTATTGGCTGAAACAGTATTTTTATAATTAGTATTCTTTCTCCAATATTTTAAATTATAACCAGTATCAACCCTAATGAAATAAATTTTTCCAAAATTATTCTTAAGAGTCTTTTTAATTAAATTTAATGAATCAGAATAAAGTAAATTATATCCTATAAATATTTTAATTTTATTCAATTTACATTTATTTACAAATTTTTTTGCAAGCTCATATTCATTTGATATTGGTTTTTCTATAAAAAAGGGTATTTTCAAATTTAAAAATGTTAGAGAAGATCTAATATGCATTGATGAAGGATTGGCGATTACAATTAAATCTGGGCTAAATTCTTCAACTTCTTTTTTATTATAAATAAATATTATATTTTTTTTTTGTTTACTTGTTTTAGATCTAAGATACTTTATTTTAACATTTCTAATTAATGATTTTAATATTTTGGAGTGTCTTTTAGCTATTTGACCATAGCCAATAATTAGTATTCTTTTAAATCTCATATAGAATATTCTCAAGTTTATCAAAGTCATTAAAATTCCAATTAGGAAGATCAATGCCTTGCTCTATCAAATAATTTCTATTTTTAAAAAAAGAATCACCAATAAAATTTAATATATTTGCTGTAGAAACTGCATTTATGTAGTTTTTGTTAAATCCCTCATAAATTTGCTCGTAGTTTCCAATACCTCCCATAAAAATTAATGGTACAGAAATTTTAGATAAAAATTTTTGATCTAAATTTTTAAATAAACCAATACCTGTTCCATCATTATCAATACTTTGTAGCACTATTTCACCTATATTATTTTTTTCTAAATAACTTAACCATTTATAAAATTCTATATTAATAATTTCCTGTCCATTGTTAACATAGATTTCTAATTCATTTGACATATGTTTATTTCTTAGTCGAAAATCAACACACCCTAAAATACATTGTTTACCATATGTATCTACAAGCTCTTTTATTAAATCAATATTTTTATATATAACTGTATTAACTAGTAATTTATCAGCGCCACTATTCATATAAATTTTTGCAATCTCCATATTTGATATACCTCCGCCTACAGTAATAGGTACAAAACATTTTTTGGCTATTTCTTTAATTGCATTTGTAAAATTAATAGTATTTCTATTTTTTCTTGAAATATCTATTATCATTATTTCATCTAATGACCTACTAACTAGATTAAATTTATAGTTAGAAAATAACCAATCAATGTTTCCAACTTTTTGAAGTCTAAAATTTCTACTTAGCACAAAATATCCATCACAATATAGTAAAGTAAAAATTAATCTCTTCATGATCTTAATCTTAAAAAGTTATTTAGAAGTTTTATTCCTGATGATTGACTTTTTTCAGGATGAAATTGAGTACCGCAAACATTATTATTTTGAAATGCAGAAACGAAATCTTCTGTATGTTTTGATAAAGAATAATTAATTAAATTTTTTGTTTCGAATAAACCAAATGAATGAGTAAAATAAAAAAAATTATTTTCTAGATCAGAAAATATACCTGTATTTTTTTTTATTTTTATTCTATGAAATCCAACATTTGGTACTTTAAATTCGTTTTTATTTTCAAAAATTAATTTTTTAAATTCACCTTTAATAATTGAAAGACCGTTTAAAGTTCCTTCATTACTTTTCTGAAATAATAACTGCATTCCAAGACATATTCCTAAAACAGGTTTTTTATGATTTATTGCAAACTCATATATTATTTTATCTAGATTATTTTTTTTTAGTTTTTTAATAGCTTTATCAAAATTACCAATACCTGGCAGAATTAAATGAGATGCACCTAGGATTTCCTCATGATTGACTGATATATTTGGTCTTACTCCAACAAAATTTAGAGCAGATTCAAGTGAATATATATTCGAGATTGAAGTATCAATAACAACAAGTTTCATTTGCTATTATTCAATATAAAATTTTTTTTCCCATTTATTGTTTATTACATCAAATAAGTCATAATTGGTCCATTTTTTTAGAATTTCAAAAAATTCTCCTTCATTCATTTTAAAATAATCTAGGTACGTTTGTAAATTTTCTAAAGGAAAGTTGCCATCATAAAGATTTACTAGATTTATTGCTTGATCTCTATTCATAGCTCCTCTTCTAATTTCAATTGAGGCATCTTGATTTGCTCTACCAAAACCGAACTTTATATACATCAGAAATGTATGTAATGCATAGAGTGATTGATCATTTTGTGCAAAGTTTGTAAAAGTACCCATATTTGTTTCATCAGATTCTTCAAGCCCACAGAATTCTTTTGCTATTAAATAATTTCTATAAGGATCCCAATTTTCATAATAAGACCAATGAGTAATTTTTAAGTCATTGAAAAATTCATCATCTTTAGGATATTTAAAAAAATAATACTTAGAAGAGTTTAAATCCATAGACTCCAAGAGATTTTCATAACCACTCTCTAGGTAAACCCTTTTTTGATAATTAAAGTCGTAAAACGCCGTATTTTGTGTTTCTGTTGAACCACCATACTCTACTTCTCCATCTTCACCATAAAAAATTAGCTTTATATTCATAGATTTTGAGATGTGTAAAATAGTTGTATGGATAGCAATTAACCAGCCATAATAAGGAAAACCTTTTTCAATAAATCCATATTTATTTAACTTTTGCATTGCATTATAATCAAGATTTATAGAAATATTTGTATAACCACTCTCTACAAATGATTTTAAATTTTTATCACCTAATGCCAAAGGTAAAGCAGGAGTAACGGTTACACTTAGAGGATTCATTGAATATTTTTCTTTTAAATTATAACATACATAAGAACCATCTTTTCCACCACTAACAGGTACTATACAATCATAACTGCCATTATTACTTCTATACCTATCTAGTAAATCATTTAATTGATTTTGTCTTTTCGACCAATCCATTTCTTTTTTTTTAAAATACCAATGACAAGCGCTACAAATACCATCTTTAAATGTTATTCTTGGTCTAGTTGACATTACCAGACAATTTTTACACCAATAAATATCTTTTGTAGATTTAGTCATTAAATATATTCTTTAAATTTTTAAAATCTTTTGGTAAACCTATATCAATCCAATTTTCATGAATAGGAAATACTTTTATATTATATTTATTTTTTTTTAATTTTACTAATAAATCAGTCATATCAATTTTTTTATTGTATTCTATACTTGAGAATACATTTTTATTAAAAACATAAACACCTGCATTAATAAAATTTTTAATGAATGGTTTTTCATTTACTGATTTAAACTTTTGACCATTTGTTTCAATGACACCATATGGTATTTGGTATTCATATGAAATAATTCCAATAGTAATATCTGCTTTAGAGTTTAAATGAAAATTTAAAATATTTTTAAAATTAACATTAGTTAATACATCTCCATTAATAATTATATATGGATTATTATTTAAATTTTTAATTAAAGATAAAGATCCTGCAGTTCCTAATGCTTGTTTTTCTTGGACATAAGTTAGATCAATTCCATATTTATTTCCATTTTTAAAATATTTTTTAATTTTATCAGCTAAATAATTAACTGAGATAATGTAATTATAAATTCCTTGCTTTTTTGCACTTGTTATTATGTGTTCTAACAAAGGTTTTTTATTAAAAAGCAACATTGGTTTAGGTGTTTTTTTGGTAAGACTTTTAAGTCTTTGCCCCTTTCCTCCAGCCATAATGATTAAAGTACTTTCTAATTGAGGTTTGAGATCATCAACAAACTGCTTTATGCCAATAACTCTAAGATATTTATTTAATACAGGTACTAAAAATGAATTATAATTTTTTAATTTTTTTTTACTAGGATTATTATTATGATCAATAAATAATGGTTTTTTATTAATTATTGTTCTAAGATTTGAATTAAGTGTTTTTCCTTTAAGCAGTCCTCTTCTAACATCTCCATCTGTAATAGTTCCAATTAATTTTTCATTCTTATCTACTATAAGAAGTATTTGCATACCACTTTCATTTAATGAATTAATAGCGTCTTTTATTATAGAACCATTATTAATTTCTAATAAAGATTTTTTCCAATTAGATTTATTTATGAACATTAATTATTTATTTTATTAAATTTTTTAATCAAAATATTATTTAATTTTATTTCTTTAATTATCTTAATAGCTTTTTTGACAGAATTTTTTTTATAAAACATTTTGTCTGAAAGAGGCCTATTATTTGATAACTTAAGTATTTTTTTAAGTGAAATAAAAATTGATTTTTCTGTGTCATTACAAGATATAACATTCTTAGAAGTTAATCGACCCTTTTGTCTATTACCTATGTTAAGAGTGTAGGTTTTTAGAAAAGGGGCTTCTATAATAGCGCTAGATGAATTTCCCATAACTATATCTACATGTTTAAGAATTGAAATATAGTTGTTATATCCTAAAGATTTGAAAACTACAGATCTATTTTGATTATATTTTACAAATTTATCAATCAGCTTCGTAATCGGAGAATTACCATAATCAAAATTAGGATATGTAAAAATTATTCCTACTTCTTTCACCTTTTTTAGACACTTTAAAATTTTATTAAAATTAATTTCAGTTTTTTCTGGCTCCAATGTTACCGGATGATAAGTTACAAGAATATTTTTATTTTTGAATTTAAAATTCAAGAATTTTTCAGCCTGTTTTCTAGTTAGCAGTTTAGTATTAGAAATATTATCTAAGCTCATTGAACCAATATTAAATATATTTTGCTTGCTTTCTCCAAGTTGAATCAAATTTTTTTTATATTGATTATGAGTTACAAAATGAATATGTGATAATTTAGATATAGAGTGCCTAAATCCCTCATCTATAGCACCCTCTGTTATTTCTCCCCCATGAAAATGTGCTATTGGTATATTAAATATCGACGCAACAATTGCTGCAGTATGAATTTCAAATCTATCGCCCAATATTAGCAGTAACTGAGGCCTAATCTTTAAAAAATATTTACCATATTCATAGGTAAGATTAGATATAGATTTAGTAATTGATAGTTTATTATCATTTAGATTTTTAAGTAAAATTTTTTTATTAATTAAAACTTTATCTTTAATAATCTCAGACTGAGTCTCACCAAATTTTTTTAATAGATGGGATCCTGTTATTATAAAATAGGATTTTATTTTTTTATCATTTTGAAGTTTTTTAATTAATCTAGAAAATATTCCATAATCTGCCCTTGAGCTAGATATTATGCATACTTTTCTCATTTAATTAATTGATTTTTTTTGTAATTTTTTTTTGCTTTGGTATTTATAACATTATTCCAATTCATAGGATTGATACCTAAAGCTGGTCTTTTTGTAGTGATGTTTTTAATTGTTAGTAACTCATTTTTTTTAATATCTTTTGATGCATATATTGATTTCCTTACAAATTTTAAATTAATCTTCTCTGATTTAGTTGGTTTTTTAGTTTTAGATCCAAATGCTTTTTCAATATTTCTTATTTTTGATACAAATATTTTAAATTCGTTTGGCTCTAAACTTGAACTGTGGTCTGGTCCAGAAAATTTATTGTTTAATGTAAAATGTTTTTCAACAACAGTAACTCCTAAAGCGACAGCTGCAATTGCAACCTCATCACCTATAGTATGGTCAGAATAACCTAAGCTTGTATTAAATAATGTTTTAAATTCTTTGATTACATTTAAATTTACTTCATTAAAAGAAGTTGGATAATCGGTTGTGCAATGCATTAACGTTATATTTTTAATTTTTTTTTGATTCAAAACTTTAAGAGACTCTTTGATTTCTTTTATATTACACATACCAGTTGATAAAAATATTTTAAGATTAGTTTTTGATATTGCTTCTAATAATGGGAAATTTGTTATTTCCCCTGAGGGTATTTTGATATACTTGATATTGTATCTTTTTATTAATTCAAAACTTTGAAGATCAAATACTGAGCATAGAAATTTAGTTTTTTTTATTTTGCAATATTCAATAACATTATTCAAAAACTTATCATTGATTTCATACTTCTTTAACATATCAAATTGATTATTGTTTTTAGAGTTTTTAATTTGATACTTAGCTTTTTTAGCTTTATCTGTAACTAAATCATCAGTGTTGTATAATTGAAATTTTACAAAATCCACTCCAATCCCTGAGAGAGTATCAATCATTTTTTTTGCAATTGTGATACTGCCGTTATGGTTTACTCCTACTTCAGCTATAATTGTTACTTTATTTTTTTTCATTTTTAATTAATTTATGGCTTTTTAAAAATATATTTGACTCGATATCTATGGAATTAACTAATGTGGTATTACTTCCAATAAAAACATTATCTCCAATAGATACATTGCCATTCACTACTGCGGATGTAGATATATGACAATTATTTCCTATTTTTACATCATGTTCAATTATTGATCCTGTATTTATTATACAATTAGATCCTATTGTACAGTTTGTGTTTATTATTGATTTATGCATCACTATAGTTCCATCACCTATTTTAACTTTTTTTGAAACATATGAATGAGGTGATATGATCTTTGGAAATTTAAATCCAAATGATTTGTATTTTAAATATAATTCATTTCTTATTTGATAATTTTTTATATAACCAACACCAATTAAAATATTATTTGTTTTATTTTTAATAAAATTAATATCTTCATCTTCTGAATATATTGGATAATCAATATCAATGTTTAATTTAGATTTTTTTTCAATAATACCAATGATTTTGAACTTGTTTTCATTTTCAATAACATCAATACAAGACTTTGCATGACCACCTCCCCCAATTATTATTATTGTATCCATTCTTTAATCTTTTTTCCAATATTTTTAATATCTTTTTCTTTTAGAAAAGCACTAGAAGGCAAACAAATAAATTTATGTATTATTTTAGTAGCATTTTCAATTTTTATTTTTTGAAAATTTTTAAATGGTTTTTGCAAATGGTTAAGATGCCATATAGGACGTGCATTTATATTATTTAAAACAAGAAATTCAATTAATTTCTGAGAGGAACTAACGCTTAATCTGTCTATTCTTAATAAATTTAACCAATTGTTATTTGATGAATATTCAGGACCTTCAAATAATGTTAATCCTTCAATATTATTGAATATCTTTTTATAAATTTTTCTTACTTGATTTTTCAATTCTAAAATTTTTTTAAAATTTTCTAATTGACCCAGTGCAACGGCAGCATTAAGATTAGACATTCTATAATTATAACCAACTTCATTATGTATGAATTTTATTTTATTATCTTTAGCTTGAGTAGAAAGATAATAAGATTTTTTCGCATATTTTGAGTTATTAGTTACTATTGCTCCACCTGATCCTGCAGTAATTATTTTGTTGCCATTAAAGGAGAAGCAACCGATATCTCCAATTGTTCCTGTAAATTCACCTTTGTATCTACCTTTTGTGTATCTAGTTCCAAAACTTTCTGAAGCATCTTCAATAATGAATATATTTCTTTTTTTGCATATTTTTTTTAATTCATCTAACAGTACAGCGTTTCCAAAAATATGCACAACTATAACCGCAAGTATAATTTTTTTTGTAAATTTATTATAAGTTTTTTTATTTTTAAAATAGGTATTTTCTTTTATGAAATTAATTACTTTTTTTACATCAATATTAAGAAATTTATCACAATCAATAAATATAGGATGGGCATTATTGTATATAACTGTGTTTATTGGGGCTATAAACGTTAAAGTTGGTACAATTATTTCACATTTTTCATTCGCTCCTAAGACTTTTAAAGAAAGATCAAGAGCCGATGTGCCACTAGCTGTGCAGACACAATGTTGATTTTTCAAAAATTTAGAAATATTATTTTCTAATTTTTCAACATACTTTCCATTTGTTGATACAAATGTAGATCTTATACATTCTTTAAGGTATTTATTTTCGTTACCAAAAAAGTGTGGCTCATGTAAATTAATAGTATTTTTACTAGACCGTATATTTTTTTGAGTCATATAATTTTTGATTTTCCTTATTGCTAAACCATTTAATTGTGTAATTAATACCTTTTACAAAACCATTTTTATTGTTAAATTTAGGTTTCCATTTTAGAATTTTTTCTGCCTTTTTATTAGAACTTAAAAGTTTATTAACCTCACTTTTAGCAGGTCTTTTTCTATTTTTATCTACTTTAACAATCAATTTTTTTTCAGTGGCCTCACTTACAATTTTAATAATATCTCTGATACTTAAGGCATAGCCTGTCCCTAGATTAACTACTTCACCAATTGATTTTTTTGATTTTATTGCACAAATAAATCCTTCTGCTGTATCAGTGACATAAGTAAAATCTCTAATAGTATCTAAAGATCCAATATTTAAAATCTTAGATGAGCTAATATGTTGAGAAATTATTGTTGGAATGACAGCTCTATTAGACTGTCTGGGACCATATGTATTAAATGGCCTGACAATAGAAACAGGCAATTGAAAAGATTTATAAAATGATAAAGCTAATTGATCTGCGGCTATTTTTGATGCCGCATAAGGTGACTGAGCATTTAGTGGATGATTTTCATCTATTGGAAAATATTGACCACTACCATACACTTCACTTGTAGAAGCTATTATAATTTTTCTTATACTCTTACTCATACTTGAATTTAAAATATTTAAAGTACCTTTTACGTTAGTATCTAAATAAGATTCTGAAGCTCTATAAGAATATGGTATTCCTATTAAAGCGGCTAAATTAATAATATAATCACAATTTTTTATTGCACTATTTACAGATTGATAATCTCTTATATCTCCAAAAACTATTTCAACTTGTTTTAATATATTTTTATCTATGTTTGAAATCCAACCTTTTGAGTTGGTAAAGTTATACAGAATAAAAGCTTTTACTTTATAATTTTTTTTTACTAATTGCTCAACTAAATGAGATCCTATAAAACCTTCAGAGCCAAATACAATTACTTTATCTGTCATAGTATAAGTGATTACTTTAAAAGGTATGGATTTTCAAATAAAAATTTTGCTGAAATAAATGAAGTTTTACTTTCAAGACTACAATGAAGATAGTTGAGATTAAATTTAATTAAGTTTTCATAGTAAATTTTCCAAAATTCTTGTTGTTGATTGTTAATATTTTGAAAATAAACCTTTTTATTTGATAGATATTTGAGCATTTCATTAACAGCAAATAGTATTTCTTCTGGAGTATTATCAATAACATTGATGTCATTTTTCACAAAATCATTATAGTTATAGCTTTGAGCTAATCTGAGATTGAATAATTCAGTCAGAGTGAGATAGGTATTAGTTTTTTTGTTTAAATATTTTTTTGGCAAAACTAAAATATCATTTTGATAAGTTGGGATGTATATATATGGAGCAAAATTAACTTTTAAAATTGGTTTCTTAAATAATCTAGCAACTTCATCAATACCTGCGCCATTAGAAATTATAAATTTACACCTGTATTGTAAAAATATATCCATAAAATCATTTTGAAATTGACTATCAGCATAGTCAATTATTTTTTTGTTATTATTACTGATCAATTTATGCTCAACATTTTTGCCAATTCTAACAACATAGTAATTTTTTTTTGTTAATTGTTCAGCTGCTTTCAAATAAGTGAATATATCTGAATTTCTAAAATTATGATAATCAGAATCAAAAGAAAAGTTTAATTTTAAATATTTACTATCCCTATTATAAATTAAAATTATTTCATCACTTTTTTTTATTCCCATTTTATCTAGAATGAGATTGCCTCTTTCAATATCAGATTTTTCAAAGTTTAATAAAATTTCATTTTTAATTATTAATTTTTTTGGATCTCTGTCACTGTTTGTATTATCTGAAATGATATAATTATGATTTATTATTAAATTATTAAAAAAGTTGTAAAAAGGAAAAATAATAAATCTTGGTAAAATTACTAATTTTTTTTTCCAAAGCTTTAACAAAAAAATATTAGAAACTTTATCTTCTAAATAATATATATCATATGAATTTATATTCTGATATTTTTTTTCTAAAATATTTAAAGCGGTGTTTGTAGAAAAGTGACCTATCCTTGAAGAGGGTAATTTACCGAATCTAATTTGTTTGATTTTTGAAAAAAGAACTATAATTAATATGAATGGTATAAAAATAAGAGAATAAAAATTTTTTAATTGATTTTTAATAGACATTTAATATGAAAAATCTGTAAAATAATATATTAAAATATAAATGAGCATAGAAATAGAAAGCATAGATCTTAACAAATACTTTGATTATAAAAATGTCTATTATAATATATGGAAAGAAAAAGAAACTAAAGATAATGTCCCTAATTATTTAAATGAAATTATAGAGATTGACTTTAATGAGTTTAGTAGCAAGGTTCTTTCCAATGATGTGAATTTTGCTAATAATATAGTAGATTCACTATTAAGCGGGAATGTATACCTATTAAAAAAAGCTTATGATAAAAATTATATATTAAATCTTAAAAAAGATGCTTCAGAATTATTTAAAAAATCAAAATCATCTTTTCATAAAATAATAGAAAACTGTCCAAATTTTTATAGAAATATTACTTTGGAACACGCACAAAAATATGCATTTCACCAAGTTAAACACACACATTATTTTTATCCTTGGAATAAAGATTTTAATAATCTTTATAAGGAAACATATAAAAGATGGAGAATCATAAAACATTTAAGTGGTTATCATTCTAATGTTTGGGAAACAAATACTCCAAAAGATGGTATTGTTGATAGAATACAAATTGTAAAATACCCTCCTGGATCTGGAGAACTCGAACTACATCAAGATCCATATATTTATCAAAAATTTTTTATATCTGTTTATATGAGTGAAAGGGACAAAGATTATTTTGGTGGTGGAATGTATCTTATTAAAGAAGATAAATCAAAAATTGAATTAGAAAAAAATATTGAGGTAGGTGACCTATCATTCGGTTTTGGTACAATTTTACATGGTGTTGATAAAACTGAAAATATTGAAAATACTAATGAAGTTGATACATCAGGAAGATGGTTTATGGGTCTATATTCAACAGTTTCTGATTATGTCAAGGATAGACATACCGGTAAACCAGCTAAGTTATAAAATCAAACTTATTAAATGGATAAATCTTATAGGATATCAATTATCATTGTAAGCTATGACAAGAGAATTAATTTCTTAAAAAAAGTTTTATCATCTTTGGAAAGACAAACCTATAATAATATTGAAATCATAATTATTGGAAATGGCTTTACTAATGAAAATGACCAATATTTAAAAAGTTGGTCATCAAAAAATAGTAATTTTATATATTATAATTTTTCTGAAAATTGTCATGACAATTTTGATCACTCAAAAATTGGAAGAAAAAGATATCAGTACGGTATTGATATATCATCAGGGAGCTTAATATTTTGTCAATCTGATGACGACTTATTAAATAATGATTACTTCCAAAAAATTGTAAATTTATTTAAAAATAATCCAAAATGTCTTACCGCAATTGGAATACCTGGACAGTATATCTGGGATGAAAATAAATTTATAGAACCTATAGATGGAGATTGGCAAAAAAGAGAAAAATACTGCTCAGGTAAAGAGGCAGTAATTAAATCTTATACCAACCCAACTTTTTCACTAAATCCAGGATTTTGTTATGTGTTTAAAAAAAATTTACTTAAAGAAATTGGTGATGATATTTGGTATGGATATGATACAAGTATCTTACTAAGCTTAGTATCAATGGGTGTTACAGGTTTTGACAAAGAAGCAAAAATGTATTGGGGAAGGCACTCTAGTGATAGAATGAATGATGCTCTAAATAATTTTAACAGTAAATACTTTATATATAGTAAACAATGGAAGATTAGAGATAAACTTGCTATTAAAATTTGGACAAAACTATATAACAAAAATGATGTTTATATAATGAAAAAATTAATAAAACGAGAACTAGCAATTTCATCAGTAACCGGTATTAAATATAGTATTAAAAATATAAACTTTATACTTTTTTTAAAACATTTATTAATCATAATGAAAAATGATATATTTGTTTTAAATCGATTATTAATTGATATTTATCATTCATTAAAAAGAAAAATAAATGAAAAATAAAATTTTTATAACTGGTGTAGCTGGATTTTTAGGCTCTCACATGGCTGATAAATTTATTAGTCAGGGTTGGAATGTAGTAGGAAATGATAATTTAATTGGTGGATATAAAGATAATATACCCAAAAATGTTGAATTTTATAATATTGATTGCCTTGATTTAGACCAGATGACTAATGCGATGAAAGATTGTGACATAGTTTTTCATACCGCTTGCACTGCTTATGAAGGCTTAAGTGTTTTTTCACCAAATTTGGTTACAACTAACACTTTTCAAATTGGAGTTTGTGCAATGACTGCTGCAATTAAAAATAAAGTAAAGAGATTCGTTAATTGTTCATCAATGGCACGATATGGGGCACATAAAGATGGTAATGTAAAGTTTACTGAAGATTTGGAATGTAACCCACAAGATCCCTATGGAATAGCAAAATTGAGTTTAGAAAAAATTTTGTTCAATTTAGGTGATACTCATGGAGTAGAAATTGTAAATGCGGTGCCTCACAATATTATTGGACAAAGACAAAAGTATGATGACCCATATAGGAATGTTGTGTCTATAATGATCAATTTAATTGCCCAGAAACGTCAGCCTATAATTTATGGTGATGGAAATCAAATTAGATGTTTTTCTCCAATAGAGGACAATATCGATTGTTTGTATAAAATTATTACTAGTGAGAAATCTACTGGTCAGATTTTCAATATTGGCCCTGATAATAATCCAATTACAATAAATGAACTTGCTAGTGAACTTGGCTCCTTAATGAATTTTAAAGTTAAACCGGTTTATGTTGATCGCAGACCACAAGAAGTTAAATATGCAACTTGTTCATCAGATAAAATTAGAAAATTTTTCAATTACAAACCAATAATTAGTCTAGAAAGATCTTTGTTAAACACGATCAATTATGTTTACGAAAGAGGTCCAAAAAAATTTGAATACCATTTAGATTTAGAAATAATTAATTCTAAAACTCCTAAAACATGGCAAAACAAAATTTTCTAATTAATAATAATTTCCTTCACCAAAATCACAATTGATCATATTACCAGTATAAGCAATATTATTTTCGGATATTAATGTTGTTATTATTGGAAGTAATTCTGTGGCATTAGGCATTCTGTTTATTATCATCCTTTTTGTAATAAAGTTTTTATAAGCTTTTAAATTATTTTTCTTTAGTCTATGCATAGCATTACCTCTGTATTCAAAGCCTCCTGGATTAATCCCAGTAACACAAATGTTATATTTAATTAGAGATTTTGAAAGACTTCTTACATAAGAATTTAATGCTGATTTTGAAGCATTATATGACACAGATCCGACAGCTTCTTTAGCGGCAATTGAACCAACATGAAAAATAGTCGATTTTTTTGATTTTTTTAATAGATTTAACAATTCCCTATTTAATTCAAATACAGAAAATAAGTTTAATTGAAAAACTTTAATATATTCATCATAAACTGGAATACTTTTTTTTACACCCAAGCCTCCACCTGCAAAATGCATAATTACATCTAATTTAGAATAGTTTTCTTTAATTTTTTTGGATAGGTCTTTAATATTTTTTATATCTTGAAAATCGCATTCATAGATACTATGTTTTTTTTTATTTTTACAATTTTTTAATGTTAGTTTAAGTTTTTTCTCTGAGCTTGAAACAAGTATTAAGCTTGCATTCAATCTACTAAGGTATTCAGCTGACATTGCGCCCAGCCCTTGAGAAGCTCCAGTAATTAAAATAATTTTATTTTTAAGATTCATTTCTTTGTTTTAAGATTTAAATAATTTGAGTCGATAAATAAATAATCACCTTTATAATTTGCTTCTTTGAATAATAATTTCCATTCGTTTCTTTTGAGGCAAAGGTTACCACCTAAAGTCCATTTTTCAAAAAGCTTTTTTTCTGTTTCAGTTTTATAAGTTGCAAGAGTAATAAATGAATTTTTAGAAAAATTAGATATTTTTTTTAAGAGTGTTATAGAGTCAGGTATTGTTAGAGTATAAACTACACCTAAACAGATAATTAGATCAAACTGATTTTTTTTATAATTTATATCAATTGGCTTAGTATATTTAATCTTATTTCGTAGCCCTGGTATTGCATTCTTAATTGCGTATCTTGAACTTTCAGTTCCAAAAATATTGTATGTTTTATTAAGATTTTTTAGATCATAAAGAAGAAAACCAAAATCACAATTTATTTGAAGTATTTTTGAATAATCTTTTAATCTATATTCAGTTTTACAATTTATTGCAATTTGCTTCCATCTTCCATCATATTTATAGCCGCCATATCCTGTTGATTTAGACCCGTTATAAAAATCTTTGTCCCTATATGATGCAATAATAGTATCTTTAAAAGTTCTAAAGTTTTCTTTTAAATATCTAGGTTTTGAAGGTTGAGGATAATTTTTAAGAATATTTTTCATTTATTTTATTAATTAGAATTTTAAACTCATTAGCAGAAGAGATGATATATTTCGCCTCTTTAAAATTTGTTTTGTGTAAAGTATTTGTTATAGCTACAGAGCATATACCTGCATTATTAGCAGATTTTATTCCCAGTGGAGCATTTTCAAGAACAATACATTGTTTTTTTTTTAATTTTGATTTTTTTAGTGCTAATAAGTAAGGATCAGGATAAGGCTTACCCCTGGTGCAATCATCGCCAGTAATTATAGAGTTAAATAAATTTAAGAAATTTTTTGGCAAAGTATTTAGAACTCTTTTTTTAGATCCTGCAGTAACAATAGATGTATATACATTATTTTTCTTTAAGTATTTTAAAAGATTAATAACTCCAGGATAAAAGGTGCTTTTATTATTTTTAATATAAAAATTATTTTTTTTTTCAATCAATTTTGCAATTAATTTAACATTAAAGTTTTTATTATTCTCTTTAAAAAATTCTTTAAGTAATTGATTTAACTTTGTTCCTTCTTTTTTATAAAAATCAGTTTTGTTAATTATAACATCTTGTTTTAGAAGAACAGTTTTCCAACCAAGATAGTGAAAATACATAGATCGAATTAAAGTGCCATCTAGATCAAAAAAAACCCCTTTAATCATTAAATTTTTTTAATATTTGCCTCATCCAGTCACCTAAATATTTATAATGTGGAGAAGAAATAATACCCTGATCTTCAACACATCCATCAGGAGAGTACACAGCACCGGCGTTATTTATATCATCTTTTAAGCTGTAATATCCTGAAATTTTTTTATTTTTAACTACTCCAGCAGAAATCAATAATTGGGCACCATGACATATTGATCCTATTAATATCTTTTTATCATAGAAATTTTTAATAATATTTAAGATTGTTTGATCTTGTCTTAAATATTCCATTGCCTTTGCTCCCCCAGGAAGAATTAACAAATTATAATTGTCTATATTAACATCGTTAGGGGACAAAACAGGGTGTTCTTTGTTTGGAGGTATTCTTGTTTTCAAAATACCTTCAACTGGATTACCACCTAACAAAGCTACGTCTACTGAAAAATTATCTTCTAATAATCTGTAAAATGGATAAATGAACTCATGATCTTGAACTAAATTACCAGAAAGAATAAGTGCGTTTTTCATTTATTTGTTTGTTATATAGTATTCAAATGAACTTTCATCAATTTCTTTTTTATCTAAAAAAGGATACATATCTTCAAAGGTAGTTGGAATTGATTTACCTTGCTCATTTCTTCTATTAATAGCCTTTGGCATTTGCTCTTGTGAATTATCCATAAATATTTCACAAATAAGAGTTTTTTTATAAGCTAATATTTTAGGCAGTTTTGTAATTATTTCTTTATTTTTATTAAGTGAAAAATATTTTATTCCATGTGCTTCCGATATTTTTTGATAATTAGGAAAGGATAAACCACTTTTTGAGTCAGAACCCATAATTCTACTTTTAAAGCCTAATTCTTGAGTCTGCCTAATTGTCAAATAGCCTCCGTTATTAAATATAAAAATTTTGATAGGTAATTTGTGATGCATTACTGTTGCCAGTTCCTGAATGTTCATTTGTAAACCACCATCTCCAGTTAAACATATAATATTCTTTTTTCTATCAGCAAAAGATGCGCCTACTGCAGCAGGAAGGCCCCATCCCATTGGAGCGTGACCAGAGTTAGTATATAATTTTTGATTTTTTTTGACTTTAAATGTCTGGTGAGTACCAACAAATGATAAACCCATATCAGTTACAATTGTAGATTTTGAAGTCAATAGGCTAGATAAGCTATCTACAAAGTAATATGAATTAACTGATTTGTTATGTTTTTTGAAATCATTTAAAACAATTGGATATTTTTGTCTTATATATTTACAATAATTTATCCAATCTTTATTGATATTTAATTTACCTAAATACATTTTTAATTTTTTTATAAATATGTTTGCATCACATTCGATTCTTAAATCAAAATCTAAAGTTTTTTTTCTAATTTCGTTTTTGTCTATATCAACCGTAATTTTAATTGCTTTTCTTGCAAAATCTTTTGAATTATAACCCGTAACCATAAATGGTAATCTGCTACCAATTGACAAAAATAAATCACAATTTTGTACTATAAAGTTTGATCCTCTCTCTGCAAATGCACCTGGTCTTCCAGCATAATTCTTATTTTGAGATGGTATAGTATCAGATGCATTCCAGGTTAAACAGAACGGTAAAGAATATTTATCAATTAGCTTTTCATACTCTTTTGAGGAATGTGATAATTTTACACCTTGCCCAAGATGAAGAAGTGGTTTTTTAGATTTTAATAGTAAGTTAGCTACTTTTTTAATTTGATTATCTATTTTTTTGGAAGTGAGATTTTTCTTTTTTTTATGAAATTTTGGCAACTTTTTAATCTCAATTATACTTGATTGTATGTTAGCAGGAATATCTATCCACACTGGACCGGGCCTACCATTAATTGACTCAAAGTATGCTTTTTCAAGGTGATAATTAATTGATTTTGGATCCTCAATTAGAACAGCATACTTTGTTATAGGCTTTACTAAACTTATTATATCAATTTCTTGCACGCCCAATTGTCTTAAACCTGTTTTTTTAATTGTTTGATTTAGAAATACTTGTCCTGAAATAAAGATTACTGGAATAGAATCAATCCAGCAACTTGCAACACCAGTAATTGCATTAGTTCCTCCAGGTCCAGTAGTGACAACAGCTGCTCCGATTGCATTTTTTTCCCTTGCATAACTTTCAGCTGCAAAAGAAACAGCTTGTTCATGATGACAAGATATATAATTTACTTTTTTGGATCTTTGTAAACTATCACATAAAAATATTGATCCTCCACCACTAACTGTGAAAATATTATTTAATTTTTTTTTACTTAAAAATTCTACTACATAATCAGAAACTGTGATCATTTATTTTTCATTAAGTTTTTTAATTTATCATTGTTTATAAATGGATACATATCTTCTAATGGTTTTGGATACCAATTTCCATCAAAATCAATAGAAAATCCTAATTTTGGCATCAGCTTATGATTGGGATCAATGTTTACAGATATAATTTCAGATTTAATATTTTGGAATATATTTTTTAATTGTGATTTGTATTTTTTAATATCATAAATATTACGAAGACTGATATTTTTATTATTTTTAATAATTTTGGGTAAAATTTTTTGATTATAATCATCAATTTTAGTTGCAACATACCTATGCCCAAAAAAATCTTTTTGACTACTTCTGAGTGCTATATTTTTAACACCATTTAACAAAAATATTTTAAAAATCATTTTAGAATTAGTAATTTTATGAAAATTTTCAATTATTGATGTGGTGCTATAGTCATCACATATTACAATTACATTTTTAAATGTATTTATGTCATCGACTCCTAAGGATGCTGGTAAAGCAAATCCTTCACTATCTAGACCTGAATTAGTTATTAATCTTTGATTTTTTTTTATTTCAAATCCCTGCATTACATAGTTCATTATTGGGCCACCATCCATAAAAATTATTGAATTAGCAGTTGCAAATTTTGATAAATTTTTAATAAAATTATAAGGGTTTATAAAATTAGTATCTTTATATTTTTCATATTTAAATGACAAGTTTTTTTTAATTTGACTACAGTCTTTAATCCATGAAGTAAATTTATTTATTTTTAAATTATTTTTTAATAAATTATTTATAATAATATCACATGAAGCATTTACTGAGACACTAGGTTTAATTGTTTTTTTTTGAAGTTCATCAATATCTATATCGATAATAATTTTTTTTGCGTTTTGTGCAAAATTAAATTTCTTTCTACCAATTAATGGAATTGATAATCTAGAACCAAAAGTGATTAATAAGTCTGATTTTTGAAGTATTATATTTGAGTATCTATTTCCATAAACTCCTGGTCTACCAAAAAAATATTTATTCTCATTATTAATTAAATCTGTACCTCGTCTACTTGTCATTACTGGTATTTTGAGCTTCTTAACTAACTCTAAAATTTGTTTTTCAGAATTACTTAGCCTAATGCCATACCCGATAAGAATAATAGGCCTCTTTGATTTATTAATTGATTTATGTATTTTTAAAACAATATCATTTACATATTTATAATCACTTATTTCATTAATTTCAGATGGATCAAAATATTTTATATTATTTTCATTTACTGTTTTTCCTAATATATCAATTGGTAAATCAATCCATACTGGTCCAGACCTGCCTTTTTTTGATAAATAAATTCCTTTTTGTAAATGATAATTTAAATCATTAATATTTTTAACTGTAACAGAATACTTAGTAATATTTTTAATTAAATTTATTAAATTTAATGATTTGCTACCTAATTGTCTTAATTTTTTTTGATTTATATGTTCTCTTGTAACTTGGCCCGATAAAACAATTAAAGGTTCTGAGTCTATATAAGCATTGCAAACAGCCTCAATAGCTTTTAGCGAAGAAGTTCCCGACGAAAGAATAAGAAGTGATGGTTTGTGGGTCAATTTTGCATATCCAAGTGCAGCAAAAGATGAAAAATATTCATTATTAAAAACATTATAATTAAAATTTTCTTTTCTTCCTAAGGAGTCTAGTAGATGTAAGTTGCTATCACCAGGGGTTACAAATACTTTGTTAATATTTTCATTTTCTAAAATATTGAATATTAAATCAGAAACTTTAATTATATTATCATTTTGTTTAGTAAGTAAAATAGTTAGGTTTGTAGATATTTTTATTGTACTAATATTTGAATATAAAAAATTTGCGCTAATAGTATCAGCTGGGTTATACCCATCATCATTTACTTTAATTTTACCAGATAATATTGTTAGGAGTGATTTGTTATTCTTTTCTTTTCTTATTATCTTTACTAGCTCATTAAATTTTTTAATTTTTATAAATGATATCGATGAAGAACCAAATTTTTTTGTTAAGTTATGATAAGTATTTTGAGATTTTAAGTTAATGTAATTATAATTATTTGTATTTACACTAAAATGTGAGTCCTTTTCATATCCAATTTTCTCTCTACCATATTTATCCTTTAATCTTAATAAATCATGTTTATTATTTGGAGACTCAATTTCCATAATAACAGCATTTTTGGTTGAAAGATTTTGAGTAGAATGAAAAACTTTTTTGTCTATTTGTATTGCCTCCCCTTTAGTTCGTAGATAATTATTTTTTAAATTTTTACAATAAACTTCACCATTGAGAACTATTAATGAAGTTTTTTTCTGAGGATGGCAATGCATAGAGGTCTGATGTTTTTTTGTAATATGCAGAATCCAAACTGAGACATACTTGTTTTGATATATTAAATATTCATAACCCCATGGCTTTCTGACAATAATTTCTGAATAATTTGTCTTGTCTTTACTAAGTTTTTTTTTGTTAAAAGATAATTTTTTATAAATACTGGTATTTGAATTATTATCTTCAAAATTTATTATATTACTATTCTTCATACTTTTCTTTTATTTTTAAGATCTCCTTAATACATTCTATATTATGTTTAAAAGTATTTAATTTTTCAATTTCTTTTAAACTAATAAAGATAATTTTTTGACCTTCAAAGCAATTAATTTTTGATAGATTATCATAATTATTCCAAAAAATAGATAGGTAATGTTCTTTTTGATTATAATTTATGTTTTTTTTTATAAAAATATTTTTATGCCAATAAATTTTTTTTGGGCTGTAACCTGTCTCTTCCTCAGTTTCTCTTACACAACATTGATAAGGAGTTTCACCTATGTTGCATCTACCGCCAACTGGTCCCCACATATTCGGTGCAGCAATATCTGGATTTTTATCTCGTAATTGCATTAATATATTGTTTTTACTATCAAAAATAAAAAGAACCGAAACAAAATGTTTATAAAGATAATTTATTTGATTTGGTTTAAGCAAATAAATTAATAATTATAAAATTGTTTGATTTTATTAACCATGTACAAAAGTTGATTTTTATTTAAATATTGGTGAACAGGAAGTGTAATAAGTTTTTTTGCTTGTTGCTCTGCTATAGGAAAATCACCTTTTTTGTAACCATTTTTTAATCCTGGCTTTTGTAAATGTAACGGTATTGGATAATGTATTTTAGCTTCAATATTATTTTGAACAAGATATTTAATTAACTTATCTCTTTTCTCACAAATTATCATATACAAAGCAAATGTCTCCATGTAACCTTTTAATCTTTTAGGTAAAATAACTTTTGGTTGTAATATTTTTAAATGCTCATCTAAAAAACTCGCATTTTTGTTTCTTTTTTTAATAACACTATCAATTTTTTTTAAATTTTCGTTTGCAACTATTGCTTGTAATGGCTGTAATCTATAATTTACACCCCAAAAATCAATATTATCTCTATTTATCATTCCATGATTTCTATACTTTCTTATCCAATTTGCAATTTTTGTGTTATTGGTTGCAACAATACCTCCATCACCCATTACATTTAAAGATTTTAATGGATGCATACTAAAAGCATTGACAATTCCAAAAGTACCGGGAGATTTTTTATAGATTGATGCACCAATCCCCATACAAGCATCTTCAATCACATGAATTTTATATTTATTAGCAATCTTTATAATATTTTTCATTAGTGGTGATGCCCCACCCCAATGAACTGGAATTATGGCCTTAGTTCTTTTATTTATTTTTTTTTCGATTTGAGATGTATTGATCTGATATCTATCATCAGAGTCTACAAAGACTATTTTTGCACCAACAGCATGTATGGCACCCGCCGTTGCGTAAAAAGAATTACAAACTGTTATTACTTCATCACCTTTTTTAATTCCAAGAGATTTAAGACAAAGTATTAGAGCGTCAGTTCCATTATTTGTTCCAAAACAATATTTTGCTTTTATATATTTCTTAAAATTATTTTCAAATTCCTCCATAAAAGTACCTAATGTAAATTCAGAAGACTTAATTAGTTTATCCCATTTAATAGAAATTTTCTTATAATTAGAAAATTCAAAAGGTAGGTAATTGTAGGGTACTTTATTCTTCATAAAATTTATTTATTAATTTACATACATGTTTGATTTGGGATTCTTTTAAATATTGATGATGGGGAAACGAGAGTACTCTACTAGCAATTTTTGTTGCATTTGGAAGTTTAAATTTATTTAATCCTATATTTTTTGAAGCTACATGCAAATGAAGTGGTGTACCGTAGTATATTAATGATTGCACATTTTTGGAATTTAAATACTTATGTAATTTATCTCTATCCTTACATTGCGTTATAAACATTACATATGGATCAAAATTTTCTTTATTTTCTACCGGTAGATTTACTTTGTCAGTTTTTAAATATTTTTTGTAAAGCATGACATTTTTACGTCTTTTTCTAATAATATTTTCTAATCTTGTTAATCGAAATGAAAGTATTTCTGCATTTAATGAATCTAATCTAGAATTTACTCCAAATATTGTGACATTGTCTCTACTTTTTATTCCATGATTTCTATAAAGCTTTATTTTTTCATACAAAGATTTTTTATTTGTAGTAATAAAACCACCATCTCCAAGAGCGTTTAAATTTTTTAAGTGGATGAGCTGAAAAAGCTGAAATTGTTCCAAATGTTCCTGCATGTTTATTATTGTAATAAGAGCCCATTCCCTGTGCAGCATCTTCTATAACATGCAAATTATATTTTTTAGCAATTTGTGAGATTTTTTTCATATTGCAAATCTTGCCAGTCCAGTGAACAGGCATAATTGCTTTGGTTCTTGAACTTATTGATTTTTCAATTAAGTTTTCATCTATGTTCAAATCATTTTTAACATCTACTAAAACTGGTTTTGCGCCAACATGAACGATAGCGGCAACTGAAGCTATAAAAGATAATGGAGAAGTGATAACTTCATCTCCTCTACCAATATTAAGAGACCATAAAGCCATCATTAACCCATCTGTTCCAGAGTTTAATCCTAAACAGTACTTAGAGCCTGTATAATTACAAATATTTTCTTCAAAATTTTTGACTTCGTCAGTTAAAACTAGTGTTCCATTCTTTAAAACTTTTTTAAAACATTTTAATAAGTTATTCTTTTCATCCAAATATCTTTTTTTTAAATCTATTAACTCTATTTTTGGAAAATTTTTACTCATCGGAAGCCCAGTTTTCGATAGTTTTAAACTTAAAGTTTTTAAAAATTCTAGATATTTTTTTATTATCAAATGCTCTATAACCGTTATGTGGCATTGGACCAGATCTTTTTCTGAACTCTATTTTAATATTTGGATTAATATTTTTCTGGATAGTTTTAGCAATTTTGTAAAAAGTAATAACTTTACCAGTAACTATATTTATTTTTCCAACAAATGAATTTAAGATTAGTTTTGAAGATATCCTTCCAACATCATCAATATTTATATGATCTCTTCTTTCTTCTCCTTTTCCAAATAATTGAATATTTTGGTTTTTATTAGCTATTTTTAAAAAAGAGTTTGGTCCATAACCGTTATGAGGATCTTCTTTTCCATATACTAATGTAGGTCTTAATATACACAAATTATTAGGAAAATAGTTTTCAAAAATTTTTTCTCTAGTTAAATGCATTAATCCATGTAAAGAATCAGGTTCACAAGGAGAGTCCTCAGTAATTAAACCCTTACTATCCTTATAAACAGCATCTGAGCTTAAATAAGTTAAGTGTCTTAGTTTTTTATTTACAAGAACTTCTATTAAATTTTCAACTATTTTTATATTATAATTAAACATTTTTTATATCTTTAACAGGAGCTCTAGCGGCTGCAAGCATAACAGAATCACCATTTCTTATTATTTTATTTAATTTTAGAATACTCTTTTTGTTGTGCAAATTTACTTCTTTTCTAGAAATTTTAATAATTGCAATTTTTTTTGCTAATTTTTTTAATAATACTTTTAGCAATGAAGCTATTAGATCCTAATATTATAAGTCTATTAGATTTCTTATTTTTCATAACTTTATACTGCCCTTGCAAAAATAATCAAAACCGTTTTCATTTAAAGACAAATGCGCCAATACTCCAAATGGATCAATAATAAATCTTTTATTCATGTTTAGTTTTAAAGTTTTTAAATTAATATTTTTAAATTCATCCCACTTAGTCATAATTAATAATAAATCACAGTTTTTAATAACTTTTTTAAAAGAATTTTCTCTTTTATAAGAGAGATTGTTCATATTTAATTCAGCTAGCGGATCATAACAATAAATATTTTTGAATTTATTCTCCTTTAATATTGTAATAGCTGGAGAATTTTTAGTAGAATTTGTATTTTCTTTGTAAGAGAGACCTAAAATGCCTATTTTAGAATTTTTAGGTAAAAACTTTGAGATAAATTTAAATTTATTTAATGCCCATTTTTTGTTAATTTTTGAGCTATTAAGCATTGAATTAAAAAAATCATTTTTTAATGAATTTTTTTTACATATTTCAATTGAGTTATATAAATCCCTTTCAAGATTACCTCCCGATAAACCTAAACCATTTTTTATATATGCATATTTACCAATTCTTTTATCCAATATTAAAGCCTGGTATACATCGTTCCAACTAGCATTTATTTTCTCACAAATAATTCCTATTTCGTTTGCAACAGTAATATTAGAAATTAATATTAAATTAATAGATATCTTGGTTATTTCTGCACTTTCATAACTCATAGATATTATAGGAACCTTAAAAGATTTTAAATATTTATAAATTTTGGTTTTGTTGATATTTTCTTTTTGATCATAACCTATTATTAATCGTTCTGGAAATTTAGCTCTAAATATAGCATTGCCAAAAACAAGCGTTTCAACGTTATAAAATAATTGTTTCTTTGGCCATTTAATTTTTCTTGTGAAACCGGGTGGAACTTGAGATAATAAAACAAGTTCTGCATTAATATTCATATTTTTTATAGCTTTTGAAATATAGCTATTTAAGATATTAAAATTACTTTTACCGTAGTTATTTGTTTTAACATCTTGAGATATAAATACTATATCACATTTAATTAATGCTTTAAAATCAGTGCTAAATAAAATATTTTTTTTATATTTAACTATATTTTCTAATAAATAATTTTCCTTAACATGTAATATTTTATTTTTTCTTAAATTTTCTATTATA
Source organism: uncultured Alphaproteobacteria bacterium (assembly GCA_902627245.1). Classification (GTDB taxonomy): domain Bacteria; phylum Pseudomonadota; class Alphaproteobacteria; order HIMB59; genus CACPNW01. Next base: position 18,474 of record CACOIH010000007.1, on the reverse strand, counting down.
TTCTTATTTTTATCAATACCAATTACTTTGGTATTTTTAGATACAGCTGCAACAAGGTAACAAAGTCCTAAATGAGATAGCCCTAAAAAGCCTATAACTAATTTATTTTTTTTTGATTTCATTTTCTATATTTAATATATTTTTTAAAATAGATATATCTTTTAAAGAATCATAACTTTCACGTCTTTTACTAGCTTTTCTAAAAAATTTATATTCTTCAAACCAAGTAGGATCAGAACTAATAATGGTTTTTTTATTTTCACTTGGCTTACCTGACGGCAATTTTCTTTTTCTTGTTATAATAGTGGTTGGACCCCATTTACAAAGTGAATTGATATGAATTGATCCTTTCTCACAAATTAAATCACATCTAAAATCATTTTTCCACATACATAATGTCATTTCTAGAAAAATTTTTATTTTTGAATTATAATTCTTTATTATAACATGATCTGGAGCTTTATTTTCGTAATTATTTGAAGAAACAAGCTTAAAAGAATTTACATTATTAATTCCAAATAAAAAATAACACATATCAATTAAATGTGGTGCAAGATCTCCAAACACCCCTGATCTCTGGTCTCGCCAATTACTTTTTTTAACTAGTTTTGCAGTTCCGTTACCATAAAACAAACTACAATAATAAATCTTTCCAAATTTTTTAGATTTAATTATCTTTTTTAATGTTTTTATATGTGGCTCAAATCTATGATTATAAGCTGTATAAAGTGTAATTTTCTTCTTATTAATTTTTTTTTCTAAATTATTGAGCTTTTTCAAACTATTGAATATTAATGGCTTCTCAACCAAAATATTTTTATTGTGTTCAACGCAATAGTTAATGATCTCCTCTTTATTACTATCGGGAGTACAGATGAACACTGTATTATAAGTATTTATTGGAACATCTTGAATGTAATTATAATCTGATAATTTATAATATGGGTCAACTATAGCAATTATACTTGATTTATTATCAATATTAAGTCGTCTCTTTTTACCTTGTACTCCATAACCAACTATAATAATTTTCATTTTTATATTATTTATAAATTTATATTTTTTTCAACTTCATCAATTTTTTCAATTATTTTATCAACTTTTATTGGTATGTTACCATCAACTTCACATTCACAACTTGCTGCTATAGATCCAATAATACCTGCAAGAACTAACGAATTTGTTTTCAATAATACTAATGTAGAATACGCTAATAAAGCATCTCCTGCTCCTACAGCATCTAGTACATTACTTGCAAATGAGTCAATATTAAAAGCTTCATTCTTTTTTACTGAACCCACACACAACACACCCTTTTCGCCCAATTTTAATATCAGATTTTTGTAGTTAGACTCATCTCTAAGTTTAGATGCAAGAGTACCTATATTTGAATCTTGGTCAGCTAATGAAAACCTTGCTTCTTTTTCATTTGGCGTAATCAAATCAAAATTTTTAAATTCAGAAATATTACCCCACCTTGTTGCAACTTGGCTATCTGCTACTTTGAACATTTTTTTAGGTATTGCGTTAATTAGTTTTGGTATAGTTAAATTATTAAAAATTCCATGTCTAAAATCACTGAAAATAATCGATTTTGATTTAGTCTTTTGAATGTATTTACTTATTTGAGTGAATATATTTTCACTAATAGGTGTATTATTAACATTATCAATTTTAAGAAGCTTATAATTATCAGTAGTAATTACATTTTTATTTGTTGTTGGTCTGTTTTTATCAATTATTGCATTAAGTTTAATATTAGAATTTTTAAATGATGTTTTAACATATTTCATTAATTCATCATTCCCCAATACAGTTGTAAATGTTACTTTGGCGCCAGCAGCTTGTAAATGTTTAGCTACTATTCCTGCACCACCAATATAATCATTTTTTTCGTTGAATAATACGCTAAAAGTAGGTGTTTTTGTTTGACCTCCAATCAATGATGTTCTTGTATAGGTGTCAACTATGGTGTCACCAACAACATGTATTGAAATATCCTGAATTTGTTTTAGTGTTTTTTTTAAATCTTCAAAGTTTAATGAATTTTGATTTAATAATAAAAGTAGTTTATCATAATTAAGTTTAGGTAAATTCTTTTGCAAAAATTTTGATGATGAATAAACAATGTCTCCAGGCGTAAATAACATTTCTCCACCATATTTTTTCACTATTTTCATTTCTTGATAAGTTGCCTTTGGCAAACCTTTAGATGAATATTCAAAACCTTTTGCAAAATAATCAGGTTTTAGTTTATCTAAATTTATTAATGGTGTTTCATTTTTATCAATAACAACAAAATCCACCATTTCAAATGCCGCCAAATTTAATGCTCTTAAGTTTTGTGGTACATGCGGTCTATAAACTCCCTTCTTAATATGAACATCTGCAGTAATTGTCACAAGCAATATATCACCTTTGGATTTAGCGTAAGATAAGTGCCTTACATGGCCAGGATGAACTAAATCAAAAACTCCATGGCACATAACTAATTTAGTTTTTTTTGTTTTCTTTTTTAAAATTAATTCTATTTCTTTAATTGTTTTAATCTTATATTTATATTTATTAAAGAATTCACTACTCATAACTATCTACTCATATATTTAAACCAAGTTCTTGTGGCTTTATCTATTTTTTCTTTATTCCATAAAGGAGCATTTTCCCAATTTTTAATTTCTTTAAGCATAAATTTAACGCCTTTTTCAAAAGAAACTTTTGGCCTCCAGTTAAGCTCTTTCTTTATCTTAGATATATTAGCCCAAGTACAATCAGGCTCACCAGGTCTTTTTGGCAAGTATTCAATTTTATTTCCACCAATTAATTTGACTAATTTATTAATTGATTGTGGATTACCTGATCCAACATTATAAATTTGTCCACTATCTTTTGTCTTGGCTGCCAAATAAAAAGCATTTACTAAATCAGTAACATATATAAAATCTCTTCTTTGACGACCATTACCCACAATAGTTATAGGCTGATTATCAATAATTTGTTTAAAAAAAACTCCAAAAACAGCTCCATAAGCACCAGTTGTCCTAACCCTTGTACCATATGCGTTAAATATTCTGATAGAATTTATTGGTATTCTGTATACTTTACCCCAATGAAAAGCACTTTGCTCGCCAAAATATTTACTTAAAGCATAAGGATACAGTGGTGAAATTTTATTTTTTTCAGATGTGGGAGTTGATGCCAAACCATAGCAAGAAGAAGAGGCGGCATATACAAATTTTTTAATATTTGTTTCCCTGCACATCTCTAATACATTTATAGTACCCTGAACATTTATGTTCATATACTTTATTGGCTTCTCAATTGATGGCACAATATCACCAATACCAGCAAAATGAAAAACGAATGTAGCGTCGTTAAAAATAGATTTATTTTTTAATTTCAATATGTCTGTACGCTCAACACTTAATAAAGTATTTTTTTTATGATGATGTAAATTTTTTTCATGGCCTCCAGAAAAATTATCTATAACAATTACTTTAAAATTTTTTTTTAAAAGCAAATCTACCATGTGACTTCCTATGAAGCCTCCACCTCCTGTTACTACAGCAATTTTTTTTCACTTTATATTCAATGATTTAATTTTTTTTACATTAAAAAAGTTTTCATCTGTGAAACTATTTTTAATAAGATTATTTTTAAATGCTTTACATAAGTCAATTATAGCATCTTCTATTGTAAATCTTGGCTCGAAACCTAAAACATTCTTTATTTTATCAGAATTGATATGATATGATCTATTATCATCACTTTCAGTTTTAATTATTTCAATTTCTTTTTTATGGGGAAATTCTTTTTCAACTACCTTTTTTACAATATTTGCTATTTCTGCTATAGATAAGTTTTGATAGCCAATATTAAATTTTTCGTTCTGAATTAGTTCCTTAGGAGCATTTATAAATAACTCAATAGCTTCACAATAATCTCTGATATGTAAATTAGGTCTAAGTTGATCTCCTCCGAAAACCGTTATTACATTTTTATTAATTGCATGGTTAGTTAAAATATTTACAGATAAATCTAGTCTTAGACGGGGAGAATAACCACAAACTGTAGCAGGTCGAAAAGTAACACCTATAAATTCATCATTTGTATATTTTTCTAATATTGGTTCGCACATCCCCTTGTATTTATTATAGTGTGTTAAAGGAACAAGAGGATGTTCCTCTGTTACGTTTGGTTGATTTGAAACCCCATAAACTGAGCTAGAAGATGCATAAATAAATCTTTTTATTTTGTTTTTTTTAGCTGCTAATACCATAGGCTCAAAAGCATTTAGATTAATTGAGGTAGAAAGATCAGCATTTAACTCAAAACTTGCATCATTTGAAATACAAGCAAGACTAATAAAAATATCATGGTCTTTTGAAGTCTCTATAAGTTTTGCACTATCTCTTATATCACCAACAACAGTATTTAAATTATCATTTTGTGGAAGAAAATTTCCAAAATAAAAAGTATCGTATACTGTAACTGTATACCCTTTCAACAATAACATAGGAACAAGTACAGAGCCACAATAACCCGCACCACCAGTTATAAAAATTTTTTTTGACATAATTTATTAATATTATTCCACTTGATAAAATATTATATTTTAAATCCTGCTGATGTTGCATCCTTATAAAACATTTTTACTGTATCTAGTGAGAATTCATTGTGATCTTTTCCAACACTTTCTATTTTATTCAATATATCATCAGCTACAGTAATAATATGACAACCTATATTATTTGCTTGAAAGATATTATATATTTCTCTAGGGCTTGCCCACAAAATTTTTGACATTTTTTTGTTTTCAAATAATCCCATTATTTTACTAATTACGTATTCAGGATTAGTACCTGTATCAGCAATTCTACCAGCAAAAACTGAAATTATGGTAAAAACGTTTTCATTAATATAATCTTTGATTTTAAGTGCTTGTTCATAAGTAAATATTGCAGTTATATTTAATTTGATTTCATCGTTTGACAATCTTCCAATAATTTCATTAGTGAATTCACCTTTTGTATTAGTTATTGGAATTTTTACGTTAATGTTTGATCCCCAAGATGATATTTGACGCGCCTGGTATTCCATTTCATCCAAATCATCCGCAAAAACTTCGAAAGAAATAGGTTTATCTGGTATTAAATTGACAACTTCCTTGGCAAAGCTTTCGTAGTTTTTTATACCAGCTTTCTTCATAAGAGATGGATTAGTTGTAAAACCTTTTATGAAGTTTAGCTTATTGAGCTTAATTATACTATCTATGTTAGCTCCATCAGCATAGATCTCAATATTTAAATTATTAATTAAATTATTATTTTCTACCATTTAGTTTTATTTATTTGCAATTGTGGGTGTGATACTAAACAATGCCATATCAGAGCATGGAATGATTCTACAATAGGTGTTTTATATTTATTATTTTTACATGGAACAATAATAACATTTTTACTTTTTTTGGTGATATAGCCATTTTTATTTCCTATTATTCCGAAAATTTTACATTTTTTTTTATCTGCGAATTTAATTGCATTAACTATATTAACACTAACCTTTTTACTAATATTTCCACCTCCAACTGAAAAAACGAAAATTGCATCTTTCTTTGAAAGATTTGAAATTTTTAACCAATTTGAAAATGTTGTATCCCAGCCCTCATCATTTGTTCTGGCAGTTAATTCAGATACGTTATCAGTTATACAATAACTTTCAATATTGCAGATTTTTCTAAAATCATTAACAGCATGAGAGCCGTTAGCTGCACTACCACCTACTCCCAAGAAAAAAAGTCTGCCCTTATCATTTCTCAATTTACGAAGGTTTTTAGCGAAATTATTTATTAAATCATGATTAAGCATTGATGATATATCACTTACATCTTTAAAAAAATGTTTTGAATGGTTCTGCATTAAAAATTAATTATATTATTATCTGATTTGGACAATATTTTTTTTTGATATTTTGAATATTATTTCACATTTATTTATATTGTCAACATTATGAGAAATTATAATAACTGTTTTTCTTTTTGCAATCTCATAAATATTTTCCAAGATCTTTTGCTCTGTATCTGAATCTAAAGCATTTGTAGCCTCATCAAATACTATGAATTCAGGATCATGATATAAAGCTCGAGCAATTGCGATTCTTTGTTTTTGACCTCCAGATAAATTTGATCCATTTTCACCAATCATAGAGCTATAGGAATTTTTTTGTGCTTCTATAAATGTATTAATTTGTGCCAATTTAGAAACTTCCTCGACTCTTTTAATATCTATTTCATCATCTATTACACCGAAAGCAATATTATTAATAAATGAATCATTTAACAAAAAAATATTTTGCGAGACATAACCAAAATTTTTTTTATTAAAAGTATTTGATAATTTTGGAGATTTACTATTATAATAAATGTTACCTTTATTTGGAATGTGTAACCCAAGTAATAAATCTACAAATGTTGTTTTACCAGTGCCACTATCACCAAGCAGACCAATTGTCTTATATTTGTTAATGACTAAGTCCAAGCCACTAAATATTTCATCCTTTGCATTATCTTGATTATTATATGAGAACGATAAATTATCAATTTTTGCTAAAATTTCATTATTTTCTAAATTTGTAAAATTAAGGTTATAATTTTTTTCAAATTTCTTAATTATTTGAAATTCTGAGTAAAGTGTATCAATAACGTAAGAGTTAAATTGTAAACTATGCCTTACCGTAATTAATCTATTAAAAGACGGTAAGATTCTGATAAATGCTGCAGCAAATAAACCAAGCAAATTGATAACATGAGTAGAATCACTGTTGTTAAAAGTAAATAAAAATATTATTGATAAAATTAAACAAATTGCGGTAAACTCAATTAATGCATATGGCAGTGCAACAATAGTTTTGTCTATTATGTTAATTTTAGCATATTTTAAATTTAGTTTTTTAATAATTTTAGTAAAAAAATTTTCAGCATCATATATTTTTATTTCCTTGACGGCCCTTAATCCTTCTTGAACCAAACCTAACCTTTTAATATCTACTTCTTGCCTTTGTCTTCCAATATTAAATAAAATTTTTTTGGTAGCAAGTGTGTAAATTATTAAAAATACAGAAGCATATAAAAGCGCAATGATAACTGCATAAAAGTTAAAAATAGAAAGTAAAATCAGAATTGAAATAAGTATTATAATTTCTGATATTAAAATAATAATATTTGCAACTAAAGCTGAAAATATTTCTGTTTCTTTAATGACATATGAAGTTAATCTACTGCTATTGTTTTTTATTAAAAATGACCAACTTGAATTAAGATATTTATTGAAAAAGAAAGTTGACAGACTAGTTTGAATGTTAAACTGTAGTTTACTTTTAAGAAAATGAAAAAGTATCACATATATAGCTTTAAAAAGAAAAATCAGGACTACAAATAATAAAAAATTTGTAGAGCCAATAGAGTTAATTATTTTTGCAAATATATCTATTAAGATTAAGTCTGATTGAAAACTATTTTCAGTATTAAGCACAATTGCTATCAAAGGTATAACAATACTAATTCCAATAACTTCTAACAAACCCAAAATTAATGACATAGCGATCATTAATACAATAAAATTTTTATTTTTATTTGATATAAGTTTTAAAAATTTTTTTATTCTACTAATCATTTTTTGTACTAAGGTAAAAAATAAAACCTAATGGTAAATAAATTAAAATATTTAAATGACTACTAAAAAAATTTCCAGTTGGTATTAATGGGAATAAAGTTATGAAAAAAGCATTATAAATAAATATTTTTTTAAATGTTATCTCAGAATAATCCTTAATGTTTAAGTATAATAAACTCAGAATTTTATAAATAACAAAAAAGAAAATAACAATAATTGGTGTCGTTCCTAATAAACCTGTTTCTAGTAATAATTGAATGTAAAAATTATGAGGGTGTGAAATACATGGATTGTATCTTTCATATTCTTTCTTATCTAACTGTTTTTCAATCTCTAAGCGAAATAGTTCTCTAGAAATTTTTGGTCCAACACCAAACATTTTATTTTCAAGAAATTTATTAAAAGAGAAATTATAGCAATTCCAAAAAAACTCAGGGATAATTTTTGTATTTTCAATAAAAGAATTTTCATTTAACTGAATATATTTTAAATCACTAATTGTCCCCTTTATAACTCTCTCATATAAAGTATTATTTGTAATCAAATTCATTGAAAAAATAATTGCTATTAAGAAAAATAAAAAATATATTTTTGTTCGAATATAACTTTTAAGAGATATTAATAATAGAATTAAAGAGAAAGACAAATAAAGTATTGCCACTCTTTCTCCAGATATAACTATCGTAGTAGAAATCAACAGAAGAATTAAAGACATTCTGAAATTAAATTTCTTAAATCTGAGAAATAAAAAGATTATTACGAAAGGTAGCAATCTTGAAAGATAGCTTCCTAATATTTTTTCTCTTCCAAAAAAACTTGATATTCTTCCATGTTCATATGGAAAACCAATTAAATTAAATTTAAATATTGCCTGTATAATGGAATCAAAAGATAAAAATAAAAATACTATGCAGAGCAGTCTGGTAAAATTGTAAAAAAAATTTGGGTTTTGCTGTAATAAATACCAATAACCTAATGCCATGAAAACAAACCTAAAATAAAAAAGGGAAGAACTAAGTGAAAGGGAAATATTAAGTGAGAATAGGGAGATTGTAATAATATATATAGACCACAAAAGAACTAAAATAAAAAAAAGATTTTTAAAATATAAATATTTCTTTTGAGCTATAATGAGAATTATTGAAATAATGCAAAATAATACAACGGCTAATCCGCTTAAAAAAGGTCCAGTTATATATGCTATTGGGATTAAATATCCTAAAAAATTTAATAATTTTATAAGAAAATTTAAATTCAAAACTTTAATAAGCACTACTGGTTTAATACACTTTTATTTTTTTAAATTTAAATATTTCTTATATTCGTAAATAAATATAAATATAAGTATTGTCAAAAAAGAAAAAAATATCATTAATGCCAATGAAAGTCTGTATATATATGATGAGCTTTTTTGCTCTGATAAAATTATCAATTCTGGAAAAATTGGAGATAACTGAATAATATCAATCATCGATCCATTTACAAATAATTGATCTATGTCCTTTTTAATTATGGCATAATTTAAATCATCAAATATTTCATTTAATTCAATAGTTTTTATATTATTATCGCCTAAAACTTTTCTTGATTTATCATAATAGTCTTTATATTCTTTTATAATCCAAAAATGTTTATCGATTTCATTTTTTAAGATATTTTTCCATTCATTATTAATTGCCTCTAAAGTATTCTCTATTATTTGATTTACAATTTCTTCTGAACCATCTAATTTAGAATTGTTAAAAATAAATTTTAATCTAAACCCTTGCATATTTTTTACTTTTTCAGATGTAATTAGTTCAATTTTACTAGGATATAATTTATTATCACCTAATTCTAATCTTTCTTTATATACTTTATTTTTTATATTATTAATGAAGCTTTTATTTAAGTCATTTTGACTTATTTCTTTACTTTTAGAAAAACTGAAAGATGGCAACTCAACTATGTCCAATTCTTTATTATTATTAAGCTTTAATCTCCACAAGCTATTTATTGAAGATAAATTTAAGACTCTATTAGCTAATTCAATAGTTTTTAGATTCTCATTTTGCTCTAAAAAATCTATTTCATAAGAAAAATTTATATACTCTGTGTTAGTGTTTTTAGAAACTAAATATTGGTATAATAAAATTATTATTAATGTAATAAAAATTGGAATAAAGATTATTTTAAACTTATGTAAAAGCAAATAATCTATAGTTTCAAAGAAATTGTTTTTGATCATAGTTTGTAGTAGCTTTTAAACCAATCAATATATGATTTAATACCAATTAACATATTAGTTGATGGTTTGTAGTTAATTCTTTTATGAAGTAGATTTATTGAAGCATGAGTTTTCAAGATATCGCCTTTTTGGAATGGAACTTTAACAATTCTGGCATTTTTTGAAAGTAATTTCTCAATCATGTTAACATAATTAATTAATGTTTTCGGATTATTAGAGCCAATATTATAGATTTCTATGAAATTATTTTTTATCTTATTTTTTTTCTTGGAAAGCCTATATATGCTCTCCGTAACATCATCAACATAAGTAAAATCTCGAATGTGATTTCCGTAATTGTATAAATAAAGCTTTTTTCTTCTAATAATCGCTTCAGTAAATTTATATAAAGACATATCAGGTCTACCATAAGGCCCATAAACAGTAAAAAACCTTAAACCAATGCAATGCATTTTATAAAGTGATGAGTAAGTAGTAGCTAATACCTCATTTGATTTTTTTGTTGAACCATATAATGAAGTTGTATTATCTGTATTAAAAGACTCTTTTAATGGAAACTTCTTGCTTTCACCGTAAACTGAACTCGATGATGCAAAAAAAAATTTTTTTATATTATATAATCTTGATATTTCAATAATATTAAAAAAACCATTTATATTTGTTTCAATATAAACTTTTGGATTTTCAAAAGAGTATCTTACTCCAGCTTGTGCTGCGAGATGATAAACTATATCAAAATTATTTTTCTTAAAGATTGTTTCTAGTTTTTTGTAGTTTGTTATATCAGTTTTAATAAATTTAAAATTATTAAGTTTTTTAATAATCTTCAACCTATCTAATTTTAGTTTAGTATCATAATAATTATTTAAATTATCCAAACCTACAATATTTATATTTTTTTTATTTGAAAATTTTTTAACTAAATGAAATCCAATAAACCCAGCACAGCCCGTTATTAAGATATTCATTAATTAGTTGGCATTTTAAATTCTGGGCCAGATTTTATACTATTTGGCCATCTACTAGTAACCGTTTTCAATTTAGTATAAAATTTGACACCTTCCGAACCATGCATAGAATGATCACCAAATAGTGATTGCTTCCAACCACCGAAACTATGAAAGGCCATTGGAACTGGAATAGGAACATTAACTCCCACCATTCCAATTTTTGAGTTTGTAGTAAAGTGCCTTGAAACCTCACCATCAGATGTATAAATGCTGGTACCATTTCCAAATTTATGATCATTAACCAATTTAAGAGCATCCTCATAGTTCTTAACTCGTACTACACTTAAAACGGGTCCAAAGATTTCATCTTTGTAAATGTCCATCTCAGGCGATACATTATCAAATAAAGTTGGCCCTACGAAATATCCATTTTCATAGCCTTGAATTTTACAATTTCTTCCATCTAAAACTAGATTGGCGCCACTATCAACTCCAGACTGAATATATTCCTCTATTTTTATTTTATGGTCTTTTGAAATTACTGGTCCCATTTCGGAATTTTTGTCTGTCCAAGGAGCAACTTTAAGCGTTAATGCTTTATTATTGATATTTTCAATTAATTCATCAGCTATGTTTCCAACTGCTACTGCAACCGAAACAGCCATACATCTCTCTCCTGCCGAGCCATAAGCAGCTCCTATTATTCCATCAACTGCTTGATTCAAATTTGCATCCGGCATTACTACTAAATGATTTTTAGCTCCTCCCAAAGCTTGAACCCTTTTTCCATTTCTTGCTGATTGTTCGTAAATATATTTAGCAACAGGAGTTGATCCAACAAAACTAATTGCTGTTATAGAATTATGATTTAAAATCATATCAACTACTTTTTTATCTCCATTGATTATATTAAAAACTCCATCAGGTAGACCGGATTCTGAAAATAATTCAGCTAATTTAATTGCACAAGATGGATCTTTTTCAGATGGTTTTAAAATAAAACTGTTTCCACAAGCTATTGAAATTGGATACATCCACATGGGAACCATAGCTGGAAAATTAAATGGTGTAATTCCTGCTGTGACTCCTAAAGGTTGTCGAATTGACCAAGAGTCAATATTAGCTCCAACATTTTGAGAAAATTCTCCTTTTAAAAGATGAGGAATGCCACAAGCAAACTCTACGACTTCTAATCCTCTAATTACAGAACCCTTAGCATCATCCAATGTTTTACCATGCTCTTCTGATATTATTTTTGCAAGTACCTCAATGTTTCTTTCTATGACATCTTTGTACTTTGATATAATTCTAGATCTTTTAAGTGGGGTTACTTGAGACCATTCCAAAAATGCTTTTTCAGAACTTCTGATAATGTCATTAAAATCTTTTTCATCAGATAAAACGACTTCTCCGATTATTTCACCTTTAGATGGATCTTCAATTGCTAGGTATTCAGATGAATAAGATGTATTTGTACCATTAATATAATTTTTAATTTTTTTCATTTCTTCTCTTATATATCAAATATAAATTTCTAGAGTACACTAAAATACCAATTAATTGTGCCATCATAAATGGAAAGCTAGCAATATGGTAAGCATAAATTAAAGTTACTATTCCTCCAGTTAAACTACACCACCAAAATCCTATCGGAATAATGCTAGTTTTAAATTTTTCAGAAAAATACCATTGAATTAACCATCTACTGAAAAAAATCATTTGCCCTAGTGTTCCAAAGATAACCCATAAAAATTCATTAAAGTTTAGATTATTTAATCCTAATAATTCTAGTATAGTAATCATTTAAGTTTATGTGTTTTAATCATTTTATTGACTTTTATCATATCTCTAATACCTCTAAACAATCTATTATTGATTCCATATTTTGAGTAACCATTAATTCTTTTACGATGATCCACATTTACATAAGTGGTTTTGTAGCCGTAACCATTAAATAGTGCGGGTAAAAAACGATGAATTCCATTAAAAAAAGAAAATTCTAAATATACATTTTTATCAAATACTTTTAATGCACAACCTGTATCCTTACAATTATCTTTTAATATTTTTGATCTTATATAATTTGCAATTTGCGAAGAAAAGATTTTAACAAAACTGTCTTTTCTATCCATACGAAGTCCACCAACTAAAGAAATATCTTCTTCTGAATTATATATATTTAATAGTTTAATTATATCGTTTGGATTATTTTGACCATCTCCGTCCAAGGTAACTATAATGTTAAATCTTGAAGATAAAATACCTTTGTTAAGAGAAAAACTTTGACCCATGTTAATTTTATTGACCAGTAAATTAATATTTTTTTTTTTAAAATTTTTTATTTCCTTTATTGTATCATCATTACTACAGTCATCGACAATGATTATTTCATATTCAAATTTTTTTAAGTGATTGTGAATTTCATTAAGTAATTTATCTATATTTCCAGATTCGTTAAAAACAGGAATAATGACTGAAAACATCATAACCATTTATATGTGATTTTTTGATAAAGAAATAAAAATCCTGGCAACGACCTACTCTTCCAAGCCTTAAGACTAAGTACCATCGGCGCTAACAGCTTTCACGATCGAGTTCGGAATGGGATCGGGTGTTAATCTGTTGCTATG
>CACOIH010000007.1:0-2500 GCA_902627245.1 uncultured Alphaproteobacteria bacterium | reverse complement strand
CCAGTAAGTTCCAGTTATTACAAAAATACTATTGGCCTGGTCCGCTTTCGCTCGTCACTACTAACAGAATATATTTCTTTTCCTCTAGCTACTAAGATATTTCAATTCACTAGGTTAACTCTTATTAACTATGTATTCATTAATAAGTAACTCTAAAGAGTTGGGTTTCCCCATTCGGATATCTAAGGATTAAAGTTTGTTGACAACTCCCCTTAGCTTTTCGCAGCCTGCCACGTCCTTCATCGTCTCTTAATGCCAAGGCATCCACTAAATGCCCTTTTGCGCTTGATTGCAATTACGTACAGAGAAAAATTTTTGTACGTATTTTAATCAAAAAAATTTTTGATCAGTTATTAATCACATATTCACAATTAAAAAGAACAAATAAGATAATATTAGATAATGGTGGAGGATAGCGGGATCGAACCGCTGACCTCCTGAATGCAAATCAGGCGCTCTCCCAGCTGAGCTAATCCCCCTTTTATTGGTGGGCCGAGGAAGACTTGAACTTCCGACCTCACGCTTATCAAGCGCGCGCTCTAACCAACTGAGCTACCAGCCCAATATAATTAAATAAGCACCCAGTACTAGCTAATATTTAAAGAGATAGATAGACAACAACCCGGATAATTAGCGAACTAATTATCAATATCCTTAGAAAGGAGGTGATCCAACCGCAGGTTCCCCTACGGTTACCTTGTTACGACTTCGCCCCAGTCGCTGACCATACCGTGGACGGCTGCTTCCTTGCGGTTAGCGCACCGGCTTAAGGTAAAACCAACTCCCATGGCGTGACGGGCGGTGTGTACAAGGCCCGAGAACGTATTCACCGTAGCACGCTGATCTACGATTACTAGCGATTCCAACTTCATGGACTCGAGTTGCAGAGTCCAATCCGAACTGAGATGGTTTTTTGGGATTAGCTCTATCTTGCGATATTGCTGCCCTCTGTCACCACCATTGTAGCACGTGTGTAGCCCAGACCGTAAGGGCCATGAGGACTTGACGTCATCCCCGCCTTCCTCCAGCTTATCACCGGCAGTTTTTCTAGAGTGCCCAGCTTGACCTGATGGCAACTAAAAATGAGGGTTGCGCTCGTTGCGGGACTTAACCCAACATCTCACGACACGAGCTGACGACAGCCATGCAGCACCTGTGTGTGTGCCAGCCGAACTGAAGAATTACGATTCTGTAATTCAAACACACCATGTCAAGGTCTGGTAAGGTTCTTCGCGTTGCTTCGAATTAAACCACATGCTCCACCGCTTGTGCGGGCCCCCGTCAATTTATTTGAGTTTTAATCTTGCGACCGTACTTCCCAGGCGGAGTGCTTAATGCGTTAGCTTCGACACTGAAACTATTGTCCCAGCGACTAGCACTCATCGTTTACTGCGTGGACTACCAGGGTATCTAATCCTGTTTGCTACCCACGCTTTCGTATCTCAGCGTCAAAAATGGCCTAGTTAGTCGCCTTCGCTTCTGGTATTCTTTCCAATATCTACGAATTTCACCTCTACACTGGAAATTCTACTAACCTTTACCAATTTCTAGATCACTAGTTTTAAATGCAGTTCCTGGGTTGAGCCCAGGGATTTCACATCTAACTTTTTGATCCGCCTACATACGCTTTACGCCCAGTGATTCCGAACAACGCTAGCCCCCTTCGTATTACCGCGGCTGCTGGCACGAAGTTAGCCGGAGCTTCTTCTTCAACTAATGTCATTATCATCATTGATGAAAGAGTTTTACAACCCTAAGGCCTTCTTCACTCACGCGGCATTGCTGGATCAGGGTTTCCCCCATTGTCCAATATTCCCTACTGCTGCCTCCCGTAGGAGTCTGGGCCGTGTCTCAGTCCCAGTGTGGCTGATCATCCTCTCAAATCAGCTATAGATCGTAGCCTTGGTGGAGCAATTACCTCACCAACTAGCTAATCTAGTGCGGGCTCATCTGAAGGCGATAAATCTTTCTCTTTGCAGACACATCCGGTATTAGCTACAGTTTCCCGCAGTTATTCCGAACCTTCAGGTAGATTCCCACATGTTACTCACCCGTGCGCCACTAAATCCGAAGATTTCGTTCGACTTGCATGTATGAGGCATGCCGCCAGCGTTCGTTCTGAGCCATAATCAAACTCTTAAGTTAAGTAAACTTGACCGAAGTCAAAATTCACGGAACGACCGTTAAAAGCGGAATACTTCTTGTATAAACAAAAGTATTTGTTGATACGTATTCCATTAACGTTCGTAAAAAATTAATTACGAATTGTTGTCTACGTATCTCTTTATTATCTTATTAACAAATTAAAGAGCATACAAAACCCTGCATATTTTATTAAAAAGCAGAGGATTGTTCTTTTCATAAAGAAAAGAGTATGTGCCTATAATAGTATAAAAATTCCTTGTCAAATCATAAAAAATAAAAAAAAAGGGCTTATTTCTGGGGATATTGTTAATAATTAACGAATAATTATCCAAAAAATTTAGAATCTAAGAAAATA
>CACOIH010000006.1 GCA_902627245.1 uncultured Alphaproteobacteria bacterium | reverse complement strand
TGAATAGAAATATATTTTTCAAATTCTATTAAGTTTTTATACTTAGCGGTATATATTTTTAATTTTTCAGCTTTATTTATTACAGATGAAGCTCTTGCATAAGCATACTGACAATAAAAAACCTTATTATCTTTGTTTTTTTTTAAAACATCATCTAAATCAAAATCTATAGCAGTTTCATTTCTTGTAGAGATCATATAATATCGTATAGGATCTTTTCCAACTTTTTTAAAAACATCAACAAGGGTGATAAAATTACCTTCGCGTTTTGACATCTTTATTTTTTTCTTATTTTGAATCAGGCTAACAATTTGACAAGTTAATACTTCAAAATATTCTTTATTATTTTGAATTGAGTTTAATAAAGAAATCATTCTAGGAATATATCCTACGTGGTCTGATCCCCATACATTTATGAGTTTATCAAAACTTCTTTTATATTTGTCATAATGATATGCTGCATCATTTGCAAAATATGTCCATTCACCATTTGATTTTTTAAATGGTCTATCTTGATCATCATTTAGACTTGTAGATCGAAATAATAATTGATTTCTTGGCTCCCAATCAGAGTTGTCTCCTTTTGGTTTAGAAAGAATACCTTCATATAATAAATTTTTTTGTTTTAATATTTCAAACAGTTCATCTATAATTTTTCTTCTAACTATTTCAGTTTCGTGGGTAAATACATCAAATTTAACATTTAGAAGTTGAAGATCAATTTTGATATCATCTAATAGTTTTTTAACGGCTATATTTTTAAAAAATGAATGTCTTTCATTATTGTTTTTTGAGACCCAAGTATCCTTATCTTTAATATATATTTCTTTAGCGATTTCTTTAAGATATTCTCCTGGGTATTCATCTTCTAAAATTTCAATTTTATGACCAAGCAACTCTAAATATCTCTTGTATAGAGAATTTGATAATTTATCTATTTGAGATCCAGCATCATTTACATAATATTCTTTTGTAACATTGAAACCTGTTTTTTTATAGAGCGTACTTAAAACATCACCAAAAATTGCACCTCTGATATGTGCAATATGTATTGGACCAGTTGGATTAGCAGAAACAAATTCAATATTTATTTTTTTATTATCTCCAAATTTTATTTCATCATTAAATTTATTGTCATATATTTTATATAGTGAGTTGAGAATAAACTCATCTTTTAAAAAGAAATTAATAAATCCGTTATCTGAAATCTCGAAATTTTCTATAAAATCAATTTTTAATATTCTTTCTCTAAAATTATCTTCAAATTTATAGTTTTTATCTATTATTTTCTTTTTAATTATTAGATAAAAATTGGAAGCTATATCACCCTTTTTGTTATTTGATAAATAATCTAAACTAATTTGATTTTTATTTATTTCTGAAATTACTTTATTATTTAACAATTCATCAGTATATTCACGAAAAAAATTAAGTAGTTTTTGTATATAACTATTCATAAATTTCCTTATATAGATTTATCGCAAATCTATCAGTCATTCCTGAAATATAATCACAGATTAATCTTTCAATTTCTATGTCTTGAGTTATCCAATCTTTAGGCAGTTTATTAGTATTTTTCTTAAAAAAAATAAATAGTTTCTGAACAACATTTTTGGAATAATTTCTTTTGTCTAGAAGATTTTTATGATTGTAGACACAAATATTTAAAAATTCTTTAATCATATTACAATTTTTTTGCATTTTATCAGAATAAGAAATAACAAATGTTTTATGATTTTGTATATCTTTTATAGAATTAAAGTTTGTTGATAAATTAAGAGCAGTAGTGTCATAAATATCATTTATCATATTAGACATAGAATTTCTTAATACTTGATAAAGTAATTGTTTATCAGATATATCTTTGTATTGGTCCTGAAGCTCAATTATAATATTTTTAAAAAATAAAATATCCGATAATTGATGTAAATTTATTAAATTTGCTCTCACAGCATCTTCAATATCATGATTATTATAAGCAATATCGTCAGATATACTTGCAATTTGTGATTCAAGATAGGGTTGGAAATTTAAGTTTAAATTATGTTTTTTATTATATTCTTCTAAGTGATAAGGTAATTTTTCACAAATAACTCCATTGTGCTTAACTATCCCTTCTAAACTTTCCCAAGTTAAATTTAATCCATCAAAATAAGGGTGTCTTTTCTCAATTAATGTTAATACTCTTAAAGTTTGATCATTATGATTAAACCCACCAAAATTTTGCATTGATTCATTCAAAGAATCTTCACCGCTATGCCCAAAAGGCGGATGTCCTAAATCATGAGCCAAAGCTACTGTTTCTCCAAGATCCTCATTTAAGTCTATTAATCTACATATTGATCTAGATATTTGTGCAACTTCAAGAGAATGAGTTAACCTTGTTCTATAATAATCACTTTCACTCTCAATAAACACTTGTGTCTTATATTTTAATTTTCTAAAGGAATTTGAATGAATTACTCTAGCTCTATCTCTTTCAAAAGGGTTTCTAAGATCTATATCATGCTCTACATGAAGTCTTCCCTTTGAGGAGTGCGGATTTGCAGCTAAGTGTTTAAACATATGTAAAATTATATTATAGATGTTATAAATAACTATAAAGAATATTTAATTAAATGAACAATAAAATAGAAGTTACTGTTAGTGCTCAAAATCATATTCATAAAATATTGACATCTGAAAATTCTGAATTCTTTAGAATAACAGTTTTAGGTGGTGGATGCGCAGGATTTCAATATAAATTTGATTTCTCTAAAAAAGCTAATAGCGATGATATAATATTTCAATATAAAAATGCAAAAGTTTTAATTGATAAAACATCAATTGAGTTAATTAAAGGATCTAAAATTGATTATGTTAATGAATTAATTGGATCCTCTTTTAAAATATCGAACCCTCAAGCATCATCATCTTGTGGTTGTGGTACATCTTTTTCAATTTAAATGAAAATAACTACCTGGAATGTAAATTCAGTAAATGCAAGGATAGAACATTTAATTAAGTTTATAAAACAAGATCAATCAGATATTTACATGCTTCAAGAACTTAAATGCACAAATGAAAGTTTTCCTATTAAGGAATTAGAAAATTTAAAATACAAATGTTATGTAAATGGGCAAAAAGCATGGAATGGTGTAGCTTTAATTTGCAAACATAAACATAATATTACAAATAAAATAATACCAAATTACTTGGATAATAATGCCAGATTTATTGAAACTGAAATAGAAATTAAAAATATTAAAGATAAAATTAAGTTGATTAACATATATCTTCCTAATGGAAATCCAATAGATACTGAAAAATTTGATTATAAAATAGAGTGGATGAAAAAATTTAATGAATATATAAAAATTCTTTTAAATAAAAAAATACCAATAATTATAGGTGGTGATTTTAATGTTATTCCTAATGATGAAGATGTTTATTCTCCAGAAAATTTTAAAAATGATGCTTGCGCTCACCCATTAACTAGGAACTATTTTAGAGCATTATTAAATTTAGGATTTACCGATACTGTGAAATACTTTGTGGAAGGCAATACTAATTGGACATTTTGGGGTTACAGAGGTGGTAACTGGCAAAAAGGTAATGGCTTAAGAATTGATCATTTTTTAACAACACCAGAATTAACTGATTTAATTAAAAATATTAATGTTAATAGAGAGCCCAGAGGATGGGATAAAGCATCAGATCATACTCCTGTAACGATAGAATTTATTAATTAAATATCAGCGTAAGTATGAGTTTCATTTTTTGCACCAGGTTGTGTAACTGCACCTTCATAAGCTGGGCCAACAGTTTGTGAATATTTCCAAATTGATCCAGAATTGTGATTTGTTTTTCTAGGTTTCCATATCTTTTTTCTTTTTTCTATTTCGTCTTCATTAATGTTTACGTTTATTTCACCTTTCACAGCATCAATAATTATTTCATCACCATCTTTTAGTAAACCAATCATTCCGCCAACAGCAGCTTCAGGTCCTACATGACCAATGCAAAAACCTCTTGTTCCACCCGAAAATCTTCCATCAGTAATTAATGCTACTGTTTCACCAAGTCCTTGTCCATAAATAGCTCCAGTGGTGGAAAGCATTTCTCTCATCCCTGGTCCACCTTTTGGTCCCTCATATCTTATTATTACGGCATCACCTGCCTTAATTTCGTTTTTGAGTACTGCAGTCAATGCCTCCTCTTCAGAGTCGAAACATTTTGCTTTACCTTTAAATTTCAAATTAGTTAAACCAGCAATTTTAGAAATACATCCATCAGGAGCAAGATTGCCCCATAAACCTACAACAGAGCTGTTTTCACTAATTGGATTATCACATTTATATACTACGTCTTGGTTTGTTGGAAAAATTACTTCCCGATGATTTTCAGAAATAGTTTTACCAGTTACAGTTAGGCAATCACCATTTAAATATCCACCATCTAGTAAGGATTTAATTACGATAGGAACTCCCCCTACATCATATAAATCTTTAGCAACGTATTTGCCTCCTGGTTGCATATCACCAATGTAAGGAGTTGTATTATAAATTTCTACTACATCTCTTAAGGTAAATTTTAAACCTGCCTCGTTTGCAATAGCTGGTAGATGAAGAGCTGCATTAGTTGAGCCTCCTGTCGCTGCAACAACTCTTGCGGCATTTACCAATGAATCAATAGTTACAATATCTCTCGGTCTTATATTTTTTTCTAGTAAATTCATTATAGCTTTGCCACTTTTTTCACCATAATCTTTTCTTTCATCAGTATTGACTGCTGGTGGCATTGCTGAATTTGTTAAAGCTAATCCCACTGCTTCTGAAATACATGCCATTGTATTAGCAGTAAATTGACCACCGCATGATCCAGCTGATGGACAAGCAACTTGCTCAATATCTTTTAAATCTTGATCTGAAATAGATCCAGCAGCATGTTTTCCAACTGCTTCAAAAACATCTATTACTGTAACATCTTTACCTTTATATTTACCTGGTAAAATTGAACCTCCATAGATAAATACTGAAGGAACGTTTAACCTAACCATGGCCATCATTAAACCTGGTAAAGATTTATCACACCCAGCCAATCCAACAATTGCATCATAGCAGTGACCCCTTACTGATAATTCAATTGAATCTGCAATAACCTCTCTGCTAATAAGGGAAGATTTCATAGCTTCATGACCCATAGCTATTCCATCTGTAACAGTGATAGTTGTAAACTCTCTAGGTGTGCCTCCAGCATTTTTAACACCTGTTTTTACATGTTGCGCTTGATCTTGTAGTGTAATATTGCAGGGAGCTGATTCATTCCATGTACTAACCACGCCAACAAATGGCTGATAAATTTCATGCTCTTTCAATCCCATGGCATAGTAATATGATCTGTGAGGTGCACTTTTAGGTCCTACGCTAACATATCTACTTGGTAGGTTAGATTTTCTATTTGAACCTTTATCTTCCATTCTATTTTATAGTATTTATTATTTGTTCAATTTTTTCAATAGAAGATTTGTAAATATTTGCTTCATTTCTAAATTTATTAATAATTTCTTCGGATGCTTTATTCATGAAATTATCATTATTTAATTTATTGTTAACTTTATTAAATTTTTCTTGTTCAATTTGCTTTTTCTTATTTAATTTTTTTAATTCAGCCACTGAGTCAATTATACCTTCCAATGGTATCAGAACCGATAATGATGTTAATACTATTAATGCCGAATTCTTATTAGGTTTGATTTTATCAAAATTAATATCTTTTGTTTTTAAAAAATTACTTATTTCATTTTTATGAGCAAGAAGAAAATTATTAAGTTCTTCATTTTTTGGCTCTATAGAAATGTTAATTAATTGCTTATAAGGTATATTTAGTTCTGATCTCAAATTTCTTATAGATGAAATAAATTCAATAAATATTTCAAAGTTTTTTTTAGATATATCAAAAGAATTATTTGTCTTATAATTTTGATATACTTGATTCATTAAATATGATTTATCATCAACTAAAGATCTCCATAATTTTTCACTAATGAACGGCATAATAGGATGTATGATCTTTAAAACTTGAATAAATGTCCATCCAGATACTTTTTTAATCTCATCAGAATATTTTTCATTATCAAAATTTTGTTTAATAATTTCAATGTACCAGTCACAATAAGAGTGCCATACAAAATGATAAATTTTATTGGCAATTTCATGAAACAAATATTTTTTAGTTAACTGATCAAGTTGAGAGATCAAATCATTCAATTCTTTTATTATCCATTTATTTGCATCAAAATATATTGTATCTATTGCAATATCATCTTTAAAAAATGAATTGTTAATTTGTAAAAATTTTCCAGCATTCCAAATTTTATTTGTGAATGATTTATATCCTTTAACTCTAGCTTCAGATAATTTTACGTCTCGTCCAGGATTTAAAAGTGCTGTTAATGTAAATCTTAATGTATCAGCGCCATATTTATCTAATAGATCTAGTGGATCAATTATGTTCCCTTTTGATTTAGACATTTTTTGTCCTTTTTCATCCCGTATTAAAGGATGAATATAAATATCTTTAAATGGAGTTTCCTTCATAAAATAGGAACCCATCATCATCATCCGCGCAACCCAAAAAAATATGATATCAAAACCAGTAACCAAAACATTGCCAGGATAAAACTTATCTAATTCATAAGTTTTTTTTGGCCAATCTAAAGTAGAGAATGTCCATAGAGCAGAAGAAAACCAAGTATCTAGAACGTCTTCATCTTGTCTAAGCTCAACACCCTTTCCATAAAATTCTTTTGCTTGATTTTGCGCCCCTTCTAGAGTTTCACTAACAAAATATTTATTATCTGGACCATACCATGCAGGAATTTGATGCCCCCACCATAACTGTCTTGAAATACACCACGGTTGAATATTTTCCATCCAATTATAAAATGTATTTTCCCATTGCTTGGGAATAAATTTAGAACTATTATCTCTAACAGCTGATATTGGATCAACTGATAATTTTTTAGCATCACAAAACCATTGATCTGTTAGCCATGGTTCAATAACCACACCTGATCTATCACCATATGGTATGACCATTTGCTGTTTTTCTTCTTTAATTAATAAATTCATTTCATCTAATTTTTTTAAAATTAGTTTTCTTGCTTCAAATCGATCTAAATTTTGAAATTCTTCAGGTACATTTGAGTTCAGTTTAGCATTTTCATCAAAAATATTAATAAATTCTAAATCATGTCTCTTTCCTACCTCAAAATCATTAAAGTCATGTGCAGGTGTAATTTTTACAGCTCCAGAACCTTTTTCAGGATCTGCATATTCATCAGCAATGATTGGTATTTTCTTATTTGAAATTGGTAAGTTACAAAATTTGCCAATTAAATTTTTATATTTTTCATCATCTGGATGAACGGCAACTGCAGTATCTCCTAACATTGTCTCAGGTCTTGTTGTTGCAACAACGATATGATTATTTTCATCTATAGGATATTTAATATGCCATAAACTTCCTTCAGTATCTCTTTGCTCTACCTCTAGATCAGAAATAGCAGTTAAAAGTTTTGGATCCCAATTAACCAATCTCTTATCTTTATAAATAACTCCATCATTAAATAAATTAACAAAAACTTTCTTGACTGCATTAGAAAGACCTTCATCCATAGTAAATCTTTCTCTTGACCAATCTGCAGAAGCACCAAGTCTTCTTAATTGATTACTTATCTGACCACCTGACTCTTTTTTCCATTCCCATACTTTTTCAATAAACTTTTCTCTACCTAGAGATCGTCTATCTAGTTTTGACTCACTTAATTTTCTTTCTACCACCATTTGAGTAGCTATTCCTGCATGATCTGTCCCAGCTTGCCACAATACTTCCATACCCTTCATTCTATGGTATCTGATTAAAATATCTTGAATTGTGAAGGTTAAAGCATGACCCATATGTAAACTTCCAGTTACATTAGGAGGTGGCATCATTATAGAATAAGGGCTTCCACCTTTTTTTGGTTTAAAACAATTAGAGCTCTCCCATAATGAATATAATTCTTTTTCATCCTGTATAAAATTAAAGTATTTATCTAGTTCCATTATTTATTTTGAATCAAAATAATTTTTTAATAATTTAGGAATTTTTTCATCAAGAATTTTTTCAATTCTATTTTCAATTAAATAATTTAATTTTTGATCAATAATGTTATTCACTTCACTATTAATATGCTCAGATTTTTGAAGTAGTTTTATAGTACCATCATTATTTACTTTTTGATTTAGCACTAAAATATTAGATGATTTTTTATTGTCATTTTCTTCTGTATCATCTTCCAAAGCCCTTCTTATTAATTCTAGAGACTCTTTAATTGAATTTTCAGATTTCATTATACTCTTAATAAATATTTAAAACTACTATAAATGTCTATTTTAATTTGGGAAGATATTCTTCAAATAATTTGAGTAAGGAACCATCAAGAGCAAGTAAATTAAAATAGTTTAATAAATAATTTTTATTTGCATTAAAATACTCAACATTAGAGTCTAATAGTTGACTCTCAGCATTAATAAGATCGGTTATTGATTTGGTTCCAAGTTTATACTCTTCTCTCGTTGTTTCTAATAAAATATTTGAATATTTAATTTTTATTTTTAAAGTTTTAAGATTTGATATACCAATAACATATTCTTTGAAATAATTGGAAACTTCAATTTCGAGGCTATCTCTAAGATCTTCATTCAACATTTCTTCTTGTAGAATTTGCGAGTTAATTTTTCTAACATCAGATTTATCAATATTTTGTTGAAAAATTGGTATTGTAACTGTTAAGCCAATTGAGGCATTTGTATTTTCAGTTCCATTATCTATTCTTGAGCCATCAGAATATTCTGTTGAAGCTGTTAAATCTATAGAGGCTTTATTTGAGCTTTTTTCTTTAGCTAGTTCTAAATTTTTAATCTTAATATTATTCTCAGAAATTAAGATATTAAAGTTGTTTTTCATAACATTAGATAAAACATTATCAAAAATTAAATCATCGTTAAGATCAATTACATCTTCTAAGTTAATTGCTTCCTTACCTACTATGGAGCTGAAAGTCTTTAAACTTACTTTATAATTTTGCTGTGCTGAATAAACATTAGTTTCAGCTACAGCAAAAGCTGTTTCTGCATTCATAAGTTCGGTAATTGTAGCTGATCCTAATTCATATTTAAGTTTTGTTTCTTCTAAAAATCTAGAAACAGAGTCGTAATTTTTCTTTGTTGCTTCTAATGATTTTTCATAATTTATAACAGTTAAATATCCATTAATAGCTGATAGAGATAAATCTTGAATAGTATTATAATAATTAATAACTTCATTTTCATACTGCAATTTAGATCTTTCAATTTCTAAATTTTTTTCTCCACCATCATAAAGATTTTGAGTAGCAGAGATTTTATATTTATCAGTAAATGTCTCTGGAGTAGTATCGCCAGTGGTGGTTTTATTATCTGAATTAGAGTATGTTCCCGATATTGTACCAGTTACTGTTGGAAGTTTTTTACCAATTGCATTTTCAACTGTTTCTTTTTTTTCATTTAATTTTTCAGATGCTATTTGAACTTTTTTATTATTTTCTATAGTGCTTCTTACAGAATCACTAATTGTCAAAGCTAATATATTTTTTGCAAAAAATATTGTAATTATTATGATTAGGGTTCTCATTAAAAATTAAATGCTTCTTCTTTTTCTTGTATTTGATATTTAGTCATTACATCAAATAAATATTCTGAGGAATGAGATATATCATTTTTTGTTATTTTATATGCTTTAGATAAATTATCATTAGTTTTTTTTATATAAACTAGCCTTCCACCATTACTAGAAATTTGTTTTTTAATTTTATCATCTAATTGAAATAATGGACCATCTATTAGGATTAAATCAAATGGAGATTTTGATGGATAGCCGTCAAGAAGCTTAGAATTAAATAAACTAATATTGTTTCTATTACTATTTTCAATATTAACTTTAAGTGCATTGAAGAGATTTATATCTTCTTCAATTACATATAATTCTTTACATAATGAACTTATTAAGACAGATAAGTATCCAGTAAGTCCACCAATATGTAAAACAATATCATTTATCTTTATTTCAGCATACTTTATAAGTTGAGCTAAATGTAAATTTTTGAGGTAACCTCTTTTAAAACTTAAATCTAAATCCTTATCCAGATAACAATTCTTTTCCAAATCATTGTTAATGTAATTTTCTTTTGGAATAGATCCAAATAAATTTAAAATACTCTCTTCTTTGATCTTATTTGGCCTTAATTGATTAATTACCATGTTATTTCTTGCTATATCGAATGTTTCAGTCATTTTTAATGCAATGCTTTATATATAACTTTTAATTAATCAATTAATTAATATTTTGTTTATAATGTTTAAATTATCACTAATTGACTTGGAATTATTAAATGATAATTACCAATTTTCTTTGGCTCGGTGGCAGAGTGGTGATGTAGGGGCCTGCAAAGCCTTGCACAGCGGTTCGATTCCGCTCCGAGCCTCCAAATTCTTCTTGTTTTTTGTATTTTTTTTATTATCAACTAAATTGTGTTCCTCGGTAGCTCAGTGGTAGAGCAATCGGCTGTTAACCGATCGGTCGCTGGTTCGAGCCCGGCCCGGGGAGCCATTTAATAATTAACTTAAAATTAGTAAATTTATGAAAATATCTCATGTATTTGTTTTACCTTTTTTATTATGTTCTTTAATCTCATTTTCTTCTTCATCAAATGAATACAGTCAATTTAACTTATTTTTAACAGACGAAGAGAAATTTGATTTATGGGGATCTTATAATCGTGGTGAAGGAGCCGTTACAGAAGAATCAGCAGACGAACTGATTTACAACCACACTTGTTTATTCTTATCTATTAATGAAGATAACTTAGATATGAAAAAAGGTGCTTATAATAGATATAAAAAAGTTAATAAGAAAAAATTACAAGAGCGTGTTGAGTATCTTTTTAGTAAATCTTTTGATATGACAGGCTGTAGTTTTGATTAGGATTTGACTACAACTATATCATCAAATCTTGTTGTGTAGCAAGGAGATACATTCTCTCTTCTCATTTTCCATATTTTCTCAATACCTTCAGAGGCAATTTTTAATGTTGAGCTTCCATACCTATTATTTACCTTATCCATTGTATTCATAATCTTATCAGATATATCACGATCATAATCAAGCAATCCTCTTGTTACATTATGCCTAGTTAACCCGTATAATATAACACCTGCTTTTTTATAGCGATAACCAGAACGATATATTTTTCTTATACCTTCAAGTGCCCTCTTAACAATTTTTATACTATTATTTGTAGGGTAAGGTAAATGTAATTTTATTGAGTTAGAATATTGTTTTTCTCTCCTATTGAAATGATTGGTCAAAACAAAAACACTCATTGATTCTGCCACTAAACCCTCTTCTCTTATTTTCTCTGATACTCTTGATCCATATGTTGAAACAGATTCCTCTAAATCAAATAATTTTTCTATTGGCTGACTAAATGATCTTGAAACACAACAACTTTGTTTGTCGCTTGGCACCAAGTCAAGATTTAAACATGACACACCATTTAATTCTAGATAAGTTTTTTCTCCTACAACTCCCATATTTTTTCTTATCCATCCTCTATCCATTTGTGAAAAATGATAAGCTGAATCAATACTATATTTTCTGAGAAAAAGAGAAAGTCGTCTACCAATACCCCATACGTCTTCTATTTTTGTTAATTCTAAAGCCTCTTTTACATCTATTTTATTTTCTAATAAGCAGACGCCTCTATAATCTAAATTTTTTTTTGCTAAATTATTTGCTATTTTTGAAAGTGTTTTTGTCGGACCAACACCTATACTTACCGGAATACCAACCCATTTTTTTATTATATGCCTGATATGCCTACAATAAGTATTGAGCTCATAGTTTTCAAAACCATTTAAACCTAAAAAAGCTTCGTCTATTGAGTATATTTCTATTTCTGATGAGAAACTAGACAGCGTTTCCATAACTCTTTGGGAAATATCACCATATAAAGAGTAATTTGAAGAAAAAACTTTAACATTATTTTTTTCAATAACATTTTTTGCCTTGAAGTATGGTTCCCCCATTTTTATTCCCAGTTTTTTTGCTTCCTTTGATCTTGCAATAATGCATCCATCATTATTTGATAGAACCACTATTGGCTTACCTATAAGTTTTGGATTGAATATTCTTTCACATGATGCATAAAAGTTATTACAATCTATAAGGGCTATAGATTGATTTATAGAATTATGATTTTTATGAAGTAGTTTTGTGTATAACATAAGTTACTACCCCCCATATAAAACATTCCATTTCTTCTTTAACTTGAATACTAGGATATTCGCTATTAGCGGAAATTAGGAATAGAGATTGATCCTTTTTTTTTAATTTCTTAACTGTTAGATCACCAAAAATAGAAGCTATAACAATATCATCATTTCGTGGAGAGATACTTCTATCAACTATAAGTAAATCACCGGATAATATGCCGGCATCTGTCATTGATGGGCCGTTAGCTTTCACAATATAGGTAGCTGTTGGACGTTGAACTAGATATTCATTAAGATCTAGCTTATTTTCCATGTAATCTGTTGCTGGAGAAGGAAATCCAGCAGATACTGAATCTAGAAAAAAAGGTGTTATTAAATCTACCTTCGATTCAACTCTAAATATTAGGTTATCATTTTTTTTAGACATAATATTAAAAATAATTTTTAAATAATTGATAAATAATAATTATATTATATATACAATTATTTGTTCTACTTTTGTTCTAATTTATCCAGAATGATAAAAAAGTCAATATAATATTTTGAAAATACTGTTAAAAAACAGAATGGCTAATTTATTTGAAGAAAACTCATATCTAAAGGAATTTAAAACAAAAATAGAAGAAATTAATAGAGAAGAAAAGTATATAAAATTAATCGACACAGCCTTTTATGCAAAAAGTGGTGGTCAACCAGGTGATAAGGGGGAAATAATAGTTGATGATCAAAAAATAGAAGTTTTAGATACTATAAAAAAAGATGGAGGTATAGTTAATGTATTAAAAGACAAAGATATTGATAAAATAAAAGAAAACAGTGAAGTAGTTGGTAAAATTGATTGGAATATAAGATACAAACATATGAGAATGCATACTGCTTTACATTTAATGTGTTCAATAATCCCATTAGGTGTCACAGGTGGACAAATTGGTTTTGAAAAAAGTCGATTGGACTTCAATGACCCGGAAAAAAAAATAAATAAAGAAGAGTTAGAGGAAAAAATTAACTTACTTGTTAAAGATAATCATTATGTAACAAGTGAAATAATTGAAAGTAAAATACTAGATGCAAAACCAGAGCTTGTGAGAACAATGTCAGTCAAACCTCCTCAGGTAAATGGAAAAATAAGATTAGTAAGAATTGGAGAAGTTGATTTACAACCTTGTGGCGGTACTCACGTAAAATCAACTATTGAAATAGGTAGAATTCAAATTGGAAAAATTGAAAATAAAGGGAAAATGAATAGAAGGGTAAATCTATTATTATCTTCCTAATTAATGATTAAGAATTTGACTTAGGAATAGCTTTGTACGGTCGCTCTCAGGATTATTAAAAAACTTGTCCGGGCTAGCCTCTTCCACTATTTTACCTTCATCCATAAATACCATTCTATCTGCAACTGTTTTTGCAAAACCCATTTCATGTGTAACAACTATCATTGTCATTCCACCTTCTGCTAAGTCTACCATAACGTCTAGAACTTCTTTGATCATTTCAGGATCTAAAGCTGAAGTAGGTTCATCAAAAAGCATAATATTAGGTTTCATTGCAAGTGATCTAGCTATTGCTACTCTTTGTTGCTGGCCACCAGAAAGTTGGCCGGGGTATTTATCTGCTTGTTCTGGAATTTTTACAATCTCTAATTGCTGCATTGCTAATTCTTCTGCTTCTGCTTTAGGCATTTTTTTTACCCAGATAGGAGCTAAGGTAATATTTTCTTTAACAGATAAATGTGGAAATAAATTAAATTGCTGAAAAACCATTCCAACTTCTTTCCTTACACTATCAATATTTTTAAGGTTACCTGTTAACTCAATACCATCAACAATGATTGTGCCCTCTTGATGTTCTTCTAGACGATTTATACATCTAATCATTGTAGATTTACCAGAACCTGAAGGTCCGCAAACAACAATTCTTTCTTTTTTCTTAACTTCTAAGTTAACGTCCTGTAACACATGAAAGTCACCAAACCACTTGTTTACATTTTGTAATGAAATTATTGAATCATCTGACATAATTAATCTGCTCCCATGTTAATACCTGTTTTAAGCTTTTTTTCCAAATATAAACTGTATCTCGACATCCCAAAAGTGAAAATAAAGAAAACTAAAGACACAAAAAAATAAACTTCATAAGCTAATCCTAGCCAGGTTGTATCAGCTAAAGCCCCTCTTCCAATTCCAAGTAAATCCAATAGACCAACAATAATAACTAAAGTTGTGTCTTTAAAAAGTCCAATTGAAGTATTCACAATTGATGGAATTGATATTCTTATTGCTTGAGGTAAAACTACTTTTCTATTCATTTGCCAATAACTTAAACCAATGGATCTAGCAGCTTCGTATTGACCCTGTGGAATAGCTTGCAATCCACCTCTAATAACTTCTGCCATATAAGCAGCCTGAAATAATGTAACGGCAACTAATACACGAGCCAAGCCATCCATATCTATACCTTCAGGTAAAAATAATGGCAACATTACCATTCCAAAAAATAAAAGTGTAATTAATGGTACGCCTCTTATAAATTCTATAAATAATGTACACATCATACTAATAACAGGAAGATTAGATCTTCTTCCAAGAGCAAGAACAATACCAAGAGGGAATGCTAAAGCTATACCTGTGCATCCCAAAACTAAAGTTACTAATAAACCACCCCATTTATTTGTAGATACAGGCTCAAGTCCAAGACCTCCATTTAAAAGAAAAAATGCTATTATTGGAAATACATAAGTAAATTTTAGGAAGTGTTTTCTAAAAGGGAATTTATCAAATAACAATGGTACTATTGCTATTGCCAACATTATGTAACTAAGATTAACTCTCCAAACTTCTTCTCTCGGATAAAAACCATACATAAATTGATAAAACCTAACATAAATGATTGCCCAACAAGCTCCTCCAGTTTCAGGATCAAGAACTCTTGAACACATTTCTCTATTGATTATTTCTTCACCATTAAAATTATATTTAAAATCAGCAGCAAAAACTGTCCAATTAAGTATCCAAGGAATAAATTGAAATAGAATATATAAAACAAATAAAGAAATTAATGAATTTACCCAATTTGAAAAAAGATTCATTCTAAGCCAACCTAAAATACCAGTTGTGGCAACAGGAGGTTTTCTTGATTGAGTTATTTCATTCATATTATTTCTCTTTAAATTGTATACTTCGGTTATAAATATTCATAAACAAAGATATTGTTAAACTAATAGTAAGGTATGTTGCCATCACTATAACCATACACTCTATTGCTTGACCAGTTTGATTTAAACTAATTCCGCCAAAACCATGGACGAGATCTGCATAACCAACAGCTATACCTAAAGAAGAGTTTTTAGTTAAATTTAAATACTGACTAGTAAGTGGTGGAACAATTACTCTTAAGGCTTGAGGTATAATAATAAGTCTCATTATCCAATTTTTTTTTAAACCAAGAGAAGCTGAGGCTTCTCTTTGGCCTTTTGTAACTGACATTATTCCAGACCTTACAGTTTCTGAAATGAAAGCAGCTGTATAAATAGTTAAAGCTAAAAACATTGCTATGAATTCGGGTCTAATAACCATTCCACCTTTGAAGTTAAAACCTTTTAGCGCTGGGTAGTCAAAAGACAGAGGAGAACCGAGAATAAAAAATAATAGTAAGGGTAGGAAAACAATCATCCCAAAAGCTGAAGTAATAACTGGAAACTGTCTACCAGTAGTATCTTGTCTTTTTTTAGCCCATTTCCTTAAAATAAAACTTGAAATTATGGCCAAGAGGAAAGCTAAAAATACATATGAAAAACCATTTTCAAATACAGGTCTTGGTGAATAAATACCCCTATTAGAAATAAAAAATATATCAAGAAATTCTAGAGATTGTTTTACTCTAGGTAGTTGGATCAAAATACTATACCAAAGTATAATTTGGAGTAATAATGGAACATTACGAGTAAATTCAACATAAATATAAGCTACTCTTACAAGTAACCAATTAGAAGATAACCTAATAATACCAACTAAAAAACCTAGAATTGTTGCTGCTATACAACCACAAAATGAAACTAATAATGTGTTTAAAACTCCAACAAAATATACATCTAAATGTGTGTCTGTTGATTTAAAATCAATAAATGGAGAAAAACTTATATCAAAACCAGCAGGGTCTGTAAGAAAACGCCAACCTGTTGCAATATTTCTTTTTTCTAAGTTATATGCAGTAGTTTGAACTATAAAAAAAATACCAAGTGCAAAAAGTCCTACAACTAAAGTTTGAAAAAAGATAGATCTAAATTTTTCATCAGAAAAAAAATTTACATTAGATCTCATTTTACTCTTATAAAAAAAATTAGGGGGTTTTGAAACCCCCTAAATGTATATAATTAAAGATTTATCTGAACGGTGGTGCGTATAAAATACCACCTTGAGTCCAAAGAGCATTAAGACCTCTAGCAATTTCTAAAGGTGTATCTGGACCTACGTTAGCTTCATAAGATTCTGAGTAGTTACCAATTTGTTTAATTATTTGGTAAGCCCAATCAGGAGCTAATTCAAGCATTTCACCATATGAACCTTCAACTCCTAAGAGTCTAAGTACTTCAGGAACATTTGAGCTTTTTTGCGCATCAACGTTTTCAGATGTAACACCTAGTTCTTCAGCAATAATCATTGCGTTTAGAGACCAACGTACAACATCACCCCATTGGTGATCACCGTGTCTTACTAATGGACCCAAAGGTTCTTTTGAAATAATTTCTGGTAAAACAACCCATTTGTCTGGATTTGCTGCAGCAGCTCTTGTTGAAGAAAGGCCTGAAGCATCAGTAGTGTATACGTCACATCTTCCAGCAAATAAGTTTTCTTTACCTTCATCATTAGTTTCAATTGGAAGTGCTTCGTATCCAATTCCATTTAATCTAAAGAAATCAGCAAGGTTTAACTCTGTAGTTGTACCAGTTTGGATACATACAGTAGCACCATCAAGCTCTTTTGCACTTGATACACCAAGAGCAGATGGAACCATGAAACCTTGTCCATCATAGAAGTTTACACCTACAAACTCAAAACCAAGATTAACATCACGGCTAATTGTCCAAGTAGTATTTCTCGCTAACATATCAACTTCACCAGAAGCTAATGTTGGAAAACGTGATTTACCAGTAGTTGTAATAAATTCTACTTTTGAACGGTCTCCAAAAACAGCAACTGCAACTGCACGACACATATCTGCATCTAGACCAGCCCATTCACCGTTATCATCTGGAGCAGCAAAACCAGCTAGACCAGTTGTTACTCCACATTTTAGAAAACCTCTATTTTTTACATCATCAAGAGTTCCAGCATGAGCTGAGAATGCAAATGCAAGAACCGCAAAGATAGATAATAGTTTTTTCATATTATTTTCTCCGTTTTAAATAATTATTTAAATATCTTTTTTCAAAGATTGCTTCCCTATACCAAATATATAAGTTAATCCAAATGATAGATTTATGCATTTTTATTAATCTCTATAAATTGTATAGATCAATTTTTTACTGTCTATATATAGTATACAAATGAAAAGAAAGACAAAATTAACCAAATTAGGAAGAGACCCACTTAGACAAAAAGGATTTATTAATCCAGGAATATATAAGGGCTCAACAATGATATTTAATGATTTTAAAGATTACTTAAATGACATTAAAAATGCTGATGATAGAAAAACATATTATGGAATAAATAAAAATCCATTTCATAAACAATTAGAAGACTCTATATCAAATTTATATAATTGTGATGATACAGTTCTCTCTCCTTCAGGATTAGCTTCTATAATTATTCCTTTTTTTGCATTATTAAAAAAAGGTGATGAAGTTTTGATAAATGACAGTGTTTATAGTCCAACTAGAACATTTTGTGAAAATATTCTTAAAAATTATGGTGTACTAATAAAATATTTTCATCCAATAAATAATATTAAAAATTTTGAAAAAAAAATTAATAAAAAAACAAAACTTATTTATTTAGAATCACCAGGAACAGCTACTTTTGACATAATCGACATACCTTTTATTACTAAAATTGCTATAAAATATAAAATACCAACAGTAATGGATAACACTTGGGCATCACCTCTATTTTGTGATCCTGTTAAACTTGGAATAAACATTATTATAGACGCAGGAACAAAATATATTAATGGGCATTCTGATGTTTTAATTGGTTTTGTATCTTCAGATAAACATTATAGCCGTCAAATTAGAATTGCTTCAAAAACCTTAGGTATATGTCCTGGTTCAGAAGAGGTCTACTTGGCTCTAAGAGGTATACCAACTTTAGAAATTAGGATGAAAGAAATAGAGAGTAATGCAATATATTTGGCAAGAAACTTATTAAAACATAAATTGGTTAAAGATGTATTTCATCCAGCTCTTGAGCACACCAGGAATCATAAAATTTGGAAAAGAGATTTTACTGGTAGTTCAGGTTTATTTGCATTTATATTAAAGAAAAAATATTCAAATATAAAACTTGAAAAATTTCATAAAAAATTAAAAGTTTTTAAACTTGGTTATAGTTGGGGTGGATATGATAGCTTAATAACTTTTCCACCATTAATTACTAGAACATATAAAGACAATTCGAATGGAACTCTTATTAGATTATATTGTGGATTAGAAGATAAAAAAGATCAACTTAAGGATATTACTGACGCCCTTAATAATTTATCTTAATGGATATTTATTTTCTGTTTTTTGCTTCTTTTGGTGTAATAGTTTTTGGTTTATCTAAAGGCGGTTTTCCAGGTCCGATATCAATGCTAGCTGTACCAATAATGTCATTTGCTATGAGCCCTCTTAAAGCAGCAGGTATTCTATTGCCATTATTACTTGTTATGGATGTTATAGCATTATATTTATATTGGAATAAATGGGATATGAAATTACTTAAAATCATTATTCCATCATCAATAATTGGAATAGTTATAGGAGGTATTACTTTTCAATATACTTCAGAGAACCAGATTAGACTTTTAGTTGGTATCATTGCTATTTTATTTGTCTTAATTTCGATTTATCAAAAAAATAGCTCATTATTAAATCCAACAAAATCTAAAGGTGTTTTTTGGTCTGGTGTAGCAGGATATACAAGCTTTTTAATACATGCTGGAAATCCCCCTATTAATTTTTATGTTTTGCCTCTTAAATTAGATAAATTGACGTATCTTGGCACAATGACTATGACTTTTTTTGTTATTAATTTCGTTAAAATATTTCCGTATTATTATTTTAATTTACTAGCGCCTTCAAATTTAAAAGTTTCTTTTTTATTATTTCCTTTAGCTGCCATTAGCGTTGTAATCGGTTTTTATATTCAAAAATTTATTTCTGAAAAATTATTTTTTAATATTG
This sequence comes from uncultured Alphaproteobacteria bacterium, assembly GCA_902627245.1. Lineage (GTDB taxonomy): Bacteria > Pseudomonadota > Alphaproteobacteria > HIMB59 > CACPNW01. The sequence continues at coordinate 42,589 of CACOIH010000006.1, read as the reverse complement.
TTTATATTTTGCTTTTTGTTAGTGGATTTAAATTAATTTTTGACGCAATTTAAACTATTAAATTTTTTCTTTGTATCCAGCTCTATTTTTTTTCCTTAAACCAAATGGCCCTGGAATAAACAAAGTCATGGTATCTTTTCCAGGTTCAAGATCAACTCTATGCATATGATCAGCAGAACGAAAACCTATATATCCAGGCGCTCTCCAGAATTTACCCCTAGGTGTTGTTTCCCAATAACCTCCTTTTAATATTATTGTAATATAAGGGCATAAATGATTATGTACACCTTCTCCATGATCATCATCTAACATTTTATGAATAAGAATATTAAAGGGAAACCATTTAGGTCTATGTCTAAATAAAACATAATACCTCTCCATCCAAGGTTTAGCTTTATGATATTCTGGGTGAGAAGGCCCTCTATCCAATACAATTTTTTTTCTGCCTAATTTATCTAATATTTTTAAGATCATTTAATTCACTTCAGGGAATTTCTGTCTAAATAAATTTGCTCCTTTTGAGCAATTTTTTTGCCAGTCTTGATTTGAGTTTTCATTAACATAATCTGAAATATATTTATAACATTCAAAATCAATACCTTGTAATTTACACACTTTAGCAATTGCATATGCTTCCATATCAACGACATGACAGTCTATTTCGATAGATGATTGAGCAAAACTATCTCCTGTTCCACAAATATATCCTGCACCCTTAAAAGATATTGTAGATATTTTATCAAAAGGTGTTTCACCTAATTTAAAATTCATTAACCCTCTAGCATCCATATCTCTTTGAACAAAACTAGTGCATTTTATTAAACCAGACAATTTTTTCGATGTAGATCCTGCAGTACCATAATTAACTATTTTATTTGGTTTATAATTTTTAATTAATTCTAAGACCTTTATTGTAGCATTTATTTTACCTACACCACTATAATGGAAATTTTTTAAATTAGGAGTTTCATCCTTTAAAGCTGCAATAAATATTATATTTTTATTCTGGTCCAATTTGTGTAATTACTTTCTTAGTTACCTTTACTAAATCTTTTATAGTAGGATTTAAAATTTTTAGGCGGTCATATATTTGCTTATTTTTTTTCAAATTTTTTCTTAAAGAGTCACCAAAAGCCATTCTTATTTCAGTTCCAATATTAAGTTTAGCTACATTTGTCTTTCTTGCCAGAATTTTTCTTTGACTAAAAGGAATACCACTACTACCATGAAGAACTAGTGGTATTTTTACATTATTTTGAATTAATTTAATTTTATGGAAATCAATATTTGCTTTTTTTGAAGTTTGTAAATGTGTGTTTCCTACGGAAATTGCCATTGCATCAATGTTACTATTATTTGCAAAAGTGATTGCATCTTCAATATTGGTTCCTTCTGAAATTTTTCCATTATCATAACCTACAAAACCTATTTCACCCTCAACAGAAATATTATGTTTGTGCGCTCTTGTAGAAATTTTTTTACTTACTTTAATATTTTGTTTTAACGGTAACTTAGAGCCATCAAACATTACAGAAGTAAATCCGCTATCAATGCCCTCGTAACATTCATCTAAAGTATAACCATGATCGATATGACAACAAATATTAGTTTTTGTTTGACTAGCTAAATATCTAAACATTTTTCCTAATATTGAAATTGGAGTATGAGCCCTGCAAGAGGGGCCAGCTTGTAAAATAATTGGGATTCCAGTTTCATCTGCTGCTTGCGTGAATGCGAGAGCATCATCCCAACTTAACACAACTAGACCTGCTACTGAATAGTTATTTTTATTTGCATCATTTAAAATTTTTTTTAAATTTACTGCTGTCATTATTTATATTTTGCAATCATATCCTTAATTCCAGGAATAGTTTCTACCTGATAGGCATGTTCAGGTTGGAAAAATTGCACCAAGGATCTTTGAGATAGTCCACCAAGTATTGTAAAATAGTACATTTCATATCCAGGTGCTACAACACATGGATGATAACCTGTTCTAATTGCAATAGTTGATCCATCAATTATATGTTCTGCTTTTCCAACTTTATCATCAACTTGTTGAAATAATTGAAATCCAAATCCGTTATTTGGACGAAAACGATAATTATATGTTTCATCATGACGTGTTTCATGTGGAAGTCGATCTGTATCATGTTTATGAGGAGGAAAACCAGACCAGCCTCCCTGCCCTACAGTATAAAGTTCATTACATAGCAATCTGCCTACTTTATCATGATGCTTTGCACCAAGAATATGTTTAATTTTCCTATGTGTTTTTGTATCATCGGAACCATATTGAACTTTATCAATTTCATTAACTCTGACAGCAAAAGGCTCTAAAGTTTTATCAAATTTTGCACCAGCAATAAAAATTTCTGAATCTTTTAGTGCTACAAAGGAAGCTTTTGCACCAGATGGTACATATACTCCTTCTGGTTCACCATCCCAAACATCTACAGTCCTTGTGCCTAAATCCATCACCTCATAACCTTCTATATTAATATTTATAGTGCCTGTAGCAGGCACAATACATGTTTCATAACCAGGAGTTACATATTCAAAACTTTGATCTTTTTTTAGTTTAACAATATTAAAATAATTAAGTGGAACATGATTATCATTTATATCTACAATTGGTTTATTTTTATTATCAAATGGCGGTATATGCATTAAAAATCTCCTTAGTTAATATTATTATTTTTCATAAAATTTAAAACTTCATCCAAATTTGGCATAGCTGGAGCGCATCCAACCTTAGTTACTACTATAGCTGCAGCTGCTGAACTAATTTCTATTGCTTTATAAAGATCATAATTTTTTAATAGAGCTCCAATTAGAGATCCCATGAAAGCGTCACCAGCACCTGTAGGTTTTATTGGTTTAACTGGAAAGATACCTCTTGAAATTTCGGCATCGTTTGCAAAAGTTATTGAACCCTTTTCACCCATTTTATAAACTACTAAGTCACAATTAGTTGATATTTTTTTGGCATAACTCAATCCGTTATCATAACTTCCAGAAAGAATAGCAAATTCATCATCATTGCCTATAATTCCAGAACAATAATCACAAGCAAGATTATATATTTGTTTTGCTTTATCGGCGGACTCCCAAGTATAAGGTCTATAATCTATATCCATTATTACTGGTATATTATTTTCTTTAGCTAATTTCAAAGCGTATAAAACTGCACTTCTAGATGGTTCAGCTGCAAGTGTAGTTCCAGTTATCAATATACATTCATAGTTTTGAACATTAGAATTTTCAATATCATTTTTACTTAAAAATAAATCAGCTGCTTTATGTCTATAAATTATTGATTGATGGTCTTCTATAGTTGACTCAACGATAGCAAATGAAATTCTAGATTCATTGTCTTCTAGTTTAATCAAACTTTTCTTCACTCCATAAAAATCTAGCTGATTTAATACAAACTTACCCAATGCATCATTTGATATTCTTGTAAGTAAAGAACATGATCCGCCATATTTAGTTAATTGAACACCCATGTTTGCAGATGAACCACCAAGATGTGTTACATATTTTTTTGCATTTTCAGTTTTTGTTCCTGGTGGGTCAGGATAGATATCAACACCAGCTCTACCAATAAGTAAAAAATTATTTTTTTGAATTTTTGAAATTAAAAATTCTAATGACATTATTATTTATTTTTCATGTCTACAAAACCTGCTTCATATTCAAAAGGATCTATTTCATCAATACATCCAATATTTATAGCTACTCCATTTGGATCAGCTCTTCTATTGTGATGTGTATAAATACCACAAATTTTACAAAAAAAATGCTCTGCAATCATAGTATTAAATTTATAAGACGTTAAATTTTCTCCGCCTTTAACAATCTTAATAGAGTCCTTTGAAATTAAATTCATTTTTGCATTTTTTCTTTTACATATTGAACAATTACATTGCTTGATTGTTTCTAAATCTGTTTCAGCTTCAAGTTCAACCGAGCCACAATGACAGTTTAATTTATATTTCATTTTTTTACCTTTTTTTGGCGCGCCCGAAATGATTCGAACATTTGACCTACCGCTTAGAAGGCGGTTGCTCTATCCACTGAGCTACGGGCGCTTTAATGGCATTTAACATAGTCTAAAAAATAATGGAAGAATTTATACTTAATGAGTCCAGGGTTCTTTTCGATTTGTATCAAAATTTGATGCGTAACTTTTAGGTTTTATTTTTCTTTGTTTTGGTTCTTCAACAAAATATTGATAATTATTTTTTTTAGCCCACTCAATTGCTTGTTCTTTTGTATCAAAAAATAGTTTAATTTGGGTTTTAGTATCAAGAGAGCTATTCCATCCCATTAATGTATCTTTTACTTTTTCTACTTCAGAAATATATTCCGCTAACCACATTTTTGTTTTTTTAAAACCTGACTGCATTGAAGTTTTTGATGGCTTATAAATTTTAATAGTCATTATATTGCAGTTTCAAAATAGTGATCTTTATAATCATTGTAATATTTGCCTCCTGACTTTATATTCTCATGTAACATTTGAGTTTCGGTTAGCAATTTTGTTAAAAAGAAATTACCAGTCTCAATTTTAGAATTATAAAACTCATCTTTACTTTCTTGTAATTTTTCTAAAGATATTTCAATAAATCTTAACCATATGTAGCCTAATGAAATTAATGAGGATAAATTTAAAAACTCAACTGCATGAGAATTAATTTCCTTTTCATCATTTAAAGATTTAATAAAAGTAAGGACGTTCTTAAAATTTTCATATGAAGGTAAATATAATTTTAAATACTTAGACATTTCATGATTATGGTTAATTCTTTCAATATAATTATCAATCAATTCAATAAATTCTTTAAATAATATCCCATTATTAATATTTAATTTTCTTCCAATTAAATCTAGTGCTTGTATACCATTAGTGCCCTCATAAATTGTAGTAATTCTTGCATCTCTTACGAGTTGTTCCATACCATGGTCTGAAATAAAACCATGACCTCCATATATTTGCATTGCTCTATTTGTATTTTCAACAGACTTATCTGATGCATATGACTTAATAATAGGTGTCATCAAAGCAATAAAGTTTTCAGCTTGAATTTTTTCTTTTTCATTTTTAGATTTTTCAATTAAGTCAAAACAATTTCCTGTTAATAATGTTAAACCTCTTACAGCCTCATTAATTGATTTTATGTACAATAAATTCTTACGAATTTCAGGATGTACAAGAATTGGATCTGCAATATTATTACTAGTTGATAACTTACCCTGCAATCTTTCTTTTGAGTAATAAAGTGATGATTGAAAAGCAGTTTCTGATAGTCCAAGTCCTTGGATGCCAACAAATAGTCTTGCTCCATTCATCATTATAAACATAGCTTTCATTCCTTTATTGATATCACCTACTAGCCAGCCCTTAGCATCATTATAATGCATTACACATGTTGGGCTTGCATGAATTCCCATTTTTTTTTCAATAGAACCGCACTCAACACCATTTCTGACATCATAAACGTTGTTTGCATTTGGTAAAAATTTAGGTACTAAAAATAAACTAATTCCTTTAATTCCTGGAGGAGCATCAGGTGTTCTAGCTAAAACTAAGTGAATTATATTTTCGCTAAGATCATGTTCACCACAAGTAATAAAAATTTTAGTTCCAGTAAGACTATAACTGCCATCTTTATTAGGCGTTGCCATTGTTTTACTTAATCCAAGATCAGTTCCACATTGAGGTTCTGTTAAGTTCATTGTTCCAGTCCATTTACCGTTAGCTAAATTAGGTAAATAAATCTTTTTTAATTCATCACTTCCACTTTTTTCAATTGCATCAATTGCATTAGCTGTCAAACCTGGATAAAGACCAAATGACATATTAGTTGAACTGATCATTTCATCTAGTAACATGTTCATAATATAAGGTAAATTTTGCCCGCCAAATTCTTCCTTAACTTTTAAACCTTGCCATCCATTTTCAGAAAAAAGTTTGTAAGCTTCTTTGAAACCTTTAGGAGCAGAAACATTTCCATTATCAAATTTGCAGCCTTCACTATCTCCACTTTGATTTAATGGTAGTAAAGTTTCCTCACAAAGTTTTGCGGCTTCATCAAGAATTAACATTAAGTCTGATGTTTCTAGTTCTTGATTTTTTAAAAAATCTGAATCATGTAATTTTAAGAAATCTTCGATAAGAAATTTAAATTCTTTAAGAGGTGTTTTATAAATTTGCATATCTATTAATTAATGTTTTCTAAAACAGTTGCAATACCCTGGCCTAAACCAATACATTGTGTAGCTAATCCATATTTTTTATCATTATTTCTAAGTAATGATGCAGTTTTACCAGTAATTCTTGAACCTGTTGCCCCTAAAGGATGTCCTAGAGCTATGGCTCCGCCATGAATATTAACTTTATTTTCATTCATATTGAGCTCTCTTATACAAGCAAGGGATTGTGAGGCAAAAGCTTCATTTAGCTCAATTATATCTATATCTTCTATTGTCAAGCCAGCTCTATGTAATGCTTTTTTTGACGCATTAATAGGCCCTAGACCCATTAATTCTGGTCGACAACCAACAACTGCAGTTGATTTAATTCTTGCTAGAATATCTAGATTATTTATTTTTGCATATTCTTCTTCACAAACAAGAACGGCTGATGCACCATCAGTTAAAGGAGAAGCCGTTCCAGCTGTTACTGTTCCATTTTCATCAAAAACTAATTTTAGAGCATCTAAAATTTCCTGATTCGTATTAGGCCTTATTCCACCATCTTGATTAATTTTTGAATTTCTATGATTAATACTTACAATTTCATCATTAAAATTATTTGACTCTCTAGCTTGATTTGCTTTTTTATGACTATTTATTGCAAACTCTTGTTGATCTTTTCTAGAAATATTAAATTTTTTAGCAACATTTTCTGCAGTTAAACCCATAGACATATATACATTTGGGTTTTCTTTATTTAATCCAGGATGTGGGTCATAAGTCAATCCATTCATTGGAATAAAGGTCATGCTTTCTACACCACAACAAATAAATACATTTCCAGAATTAATTGCGATTGCCCCAGTAGCATCATGAATTGCCTGCATAGACGAGCCACACCATCTGTTTACTGTCATACCTGCAACATGTTCAGGCATATTAGTCATAAATGAGACGATTTTTGCAATGTTATTACCTTGAGCACCCTCAGGATATGCACAACCAGTAATTATGTCTTCAATGTCATCTTTGTTGATTTTAGTTTCATCAATTAAACTATTTATAGTTTGTGATAATATATCTTCTGGCCTAATTTCAGCCATTTGACCTTTTCTTGCCATTGTAAAAGGTGATCTTTTAAAACCTACTATAACTGCATTTCTCATTAAAACTCCATCAATGAATGAATATTAATTCCTTTATCTATTAATTTTTTATCACCATTAAGATCAGGTAAATTAATAATAAATCCTGCCCCAATAATATTTTTATTTTTAAAATTTTCAATTAATTCTATAGCTGCTAAAGCTGTTCCACCTGTAGCTAATATGTCATCAATAATTAATAAATCATTATGTCCATCTAAAGCATCGGTATGAATATGCATTTCAGTTGAGCCATATTCTAGATCATATGAAACTTTGTATGTTTCAAATGGTAGCTTATGAGGTTTTCTTAATGGGATAAAGGCTGCATTTAAAAAATATGCAATAGCTCCTGCCATAATAAAACCTCTTGATTCAATACTAAGAACTGCATCAATTTTTTTATTCTTCCACGGAGTAGTCATATCATCTACTACTTGTTTAAAATGACCCGCATCTTGCAAAAGCGTAGTTATATCTCTAAACTGAATACCTTTAACAGGATAATCAGCAATCGTTCTTACATATTCTTTCATATTGTTTTTTTCATCTCATCTATATCAAATAAAGTAACAGGCGCAAAATTTGAAGAACAATCATATGTTTTAGTATAAGGATATTTCTCAAATGAAGAGGTTATTTCATTTTTTAGATTTAGTTTATTTTCAAATAATTTAATTAATAATTTATTAGGATTTGCATGAGGAGCTATATTACGAATATATTTAATGTTTTTTTCAATTGTTGATCTATTATTTCTGCACAAAAGATAAGTAGCCGTAGCCATAGATCTTGAAACACCACACCAACAATGAATAACTATATTTTCATTATCTTCATAATTTTTTGTAAAATCAATTATTGAGTCGATATGATTTTCCGCAGGTAAAGTTTGAGGTATATCATCTGTGTTGAGTCTAAAGATTTTATTTTCTGAACTAATTTTTACAATATCATCAAAACCTAGTTTTAAATGATGCTTTACATCTTTTGGTGTTTCAGGTGCATAACCTGGGTCAATTACAGAAATAACAAATTTTGGCTTAACACTCTCACACACACTTGTTAAATCATTTAATGAGCAAACAATTATCATAAAAAGGGTGGTATAAACCACCCTATTAAAAATTGAAATTATAAATTATTCTGCCGTTGCATCGGCTAGTATAGCATTAGCGTCATCATTTAGCTGATTTAATGTAGACATTATATCATCACCATTAATTATAGCCGCATAAGCCTTTTCAACTTCACCTCTAACTGAATAATATCCTGGAACTGATGGCTCACCCTTACCATATTGTACCATACCCAAGGATTTATCGTATTGAGCTAACTCGGCTCTTTTCTCAGCAATTAATGGATGATCGGCTGATGAGGTTCTTACAAAACCATAACCACTTTCAGTAGACCATACAGCTGAATTTTCAGTATTAGAAATATATTTCATCCACTGATAAGCCGCTACCATTCTATTAGCATCATTAGTATTACCCATAATTAATCCACCACCATAAAGATTTAGTACTGGTTCACTAGTTGTGTGTGATATTGGGGCAACATCCCAATTGCCATTATAACCTTCTGCAATAGATTTTTCGAAATAAGTAATACCTGAAGTTGAACCAGCTGCAAATAAGACTGATCCCTGTCCGAGATATTGTTGATCTGTATACTTACCTCTAGCAACTATTGCACAACCTTTGTTTGCCATACCTTGAATGAATTCCATTGCTTCAATGGCTTTAGGACCATTGTAAATATATTGACCACTATCATAATCAAAGACGTCACCACCATGAGCAAATACCCAAGCAGCAAAGTTACTAGCATCTGTATCAATTTCGTAACCGTAACTTGGTACATCATCTCCCATCTTGCCACTGAAATCTTGATTCGTTGCAGCACATGCAGCTTCAGCAAAATCAGCAGGAGTTTTTGGTTCATCTAATCCTAATTCCTTTAACCAATCAGCATTGTAATAGAGTATTTCAATTGATTTACCAACTTCATGTAATAGCTTAGGATTACCATCAAAGTATGGAGAGTATCCTACTGTCCAGTTTGCACCCCAATCATTAATATCATCTTGTGATACACCCCATTTTTTACTGTTTGCTAGAATTGATTGATCTATTGATGCTCCAATTAGATACATGTCTGCAGCGGCATTACCATAACCTCTGGCAACATCAGCAATATCTTTAGTTCCTGCAGCTGACATCATAGCTGATTGAACTTTGCCGTAATGTCCTTTGTGAACAACATTAACTTTAATTCCTGTTTCTGCTTCAAATCTTTCTGCTCTTGCCATCATCGCATCTAATCTTTCATCAGAATATTGAACCCAGAATTCTACAGTTTGACCTGATGGATCAGCATTTTCAATATCTTGAGCAGTTATAGCAATTGATTGAGAAGAGATAAAAAAAATAGAAGCAAAAAGTATTTTTATAAAATATTTAAAAAAATTCATAATCACCTCATGTTTTACAATATTAATATACTGCTTAAATTGAAATTTTGTTACTAAAATAGTACAAATTTATTCTTTTAAACCAAAATTTGATATACTTTCTATGAATAACTTCTGAGTAAAGAAGTATAATAACAAAATTGGAGAAATTGCTATTAAACAAGCTGCCATTAATAAATTGAAATTAGGGCCTACCTCCCTAACAAAACTATAGATAGATACTGTGACTGGATACCAATCGTCTCTAGTTAATATCAGTAAAGGCCAGGCAAAGCTATTCCATGCAATAATAAAAGTAAATAATGATACTGTAACTATTATTGGTTTACTCATTGGAATAACAACTTTTAATAAAAAATTTAGATGAGATGAGCCATCTAATCTAGCTGCATCCCAAAGTTCATTTGGAATTTTTTTAAAATATTGTCTCAAAAGAAATATGACAAAAATATTGCCCATAAATGGCACAGTTAGTCCTTGCAATGTATTCATCCAAGAAGGTCCAAAAGGTAAAGGAATTATTTCTCCTCTTATAATTAAAAGATGAGGTAGTAATGTAATTATTTCTGGGATCATTAATGATAATAATAAAAGATAAAATATAATATTTTTAAATGGAAAATTTATTTTCGCAAATGAGTAAGCTGCTGGTATGGAAGTTATTAATACGCCTAAGACAGTTATAGAGCTAATAATTAAACTATTAACAGTATATCGTTGGAATCTATTTGAAGTCCAAACTTCATAATAATTTTCAAACATTAGTTTTTTTGGAAGAAAATATTGATTAGAAGCTTCACCCGCTGTCATTAGAGAAGTACTGATCATATAAAAAAAAGGGTAAATAGAAACAGTAAAAACAATCAATAAAATTAAATAAGGTATCCTTGTTTCTGAATTAAATATTTTAATCATAGCTAAGTCGTTTTCTAAAAATTACATATTGGGAAATGGCTAAAACATTTAAAATAATAAATAATATAACTCCCTCAGCAGCAGCATAACCATATTTTACTCGTCCCCAAAAGTGATCAAATATTTCAATAGTTACAACATCCATTGAGTCGCCTGCAGAAGATGTTTGCATAACAAAAATACTATTAAATGCTTGAAACGTGTTTATGAAACCTGTCAACATCAAAAAAAATATTATAGGCATCAATAATGGTATTGTTATTTTTGTAAAAGTTTGCCATCTACTAGCACCTTCGGCTTTAGCTGCTTCATATAAGTCTGAAGGAATAATTGAGAGACCTGCTAAGAGTATTATTGCATAATAACCGGTATATGACCAAATACCGTAAAGAATTGATGACATTAAAGCTAGGCTCGGACCCGCAAAAAATCCTTCAATTTTAATACCCAACAACACTTCAGTAATTGGCCTTTTATCAAATAACCAAAGCTGAGGATCTATACCAAATAAACCAATAAATTGATTTAGAAATGAGTTTTCAGCTTTTCCAAAAATTAAAAAGAATACTGCAGCACCCATAACAGCTGGTGTAATATAAGGAAATAACAATATCATTTGAAAAAACTGTTTTCCTGCTAATCTTTGATATAGCGCATAAGCAATAATCAGACCAAGACCAACTTCAAAAACTATTGTAAAAAAAGAATAATAAAATGTGTAAATTAATGAATATAAATAATCATCATCTCCCGAAACAAGCATTTTATTCCAATTTATATTTATTAAGTAAATTCCTAAAACTAAAGTTGAAACTGAAAGTAAAAATAAAGATATTTTATTTTTAAATTTATCTTTTAATTCACTCCACATCCAATAACTTAGAATTAATAGTAGTAAACCAATGATGAAAAAACAAAATGCAGTTATATCTCCTAATATTTTATTATAATTTTCTAGACCTAAAAAACGACCTTTGAAAACTTTCCATTTATGAACACTCATATACATACCAAAAAAAACTGGAAAGATTCCAAATAAGCTAATTATTAATACTGCTGGTAATATAAAAAAATAACCCGTAATTTTTTCATAGTGCTTATTAATAAATTTAGTCATTAATTAAAATTTCATCATTTAATTTAATATTACCATTATTAAGAGGCAATAAATATATTCCTAAATTAATATGATTATAAAATTTTTTTAATAATAATGGAACAGAGAGATTATATTTTGAGGAATTAGGTTTAATATTTGTGGCTGAACACCTTGGTATTTCTTTTATTACTTTAAATTTAATATTATTAATTTCTAAAGTTTTATTTATCCAGTTTCTTTCTTCCCAAGCATCTAATCCATTTATATAAATGTTTCCTCTAAATCTTTCTAATTCAACATTTTTAGATATTTTTTTTTCAAAATCCTTAATGCTATTAAGATTTATTAGAGAAATTGTATTTGAAGGCATCGTATCAAAAAAAGGATTTTTAGAATCTTTTATTAATTTTATTCTTTTTAATTTTGGAATTAGCAATAACATTTTATCGCATAAAGTTTCTACATCTGATTGTACATTAATATTAGTTTGTAGAATAATATTGTTATTTTTTTTTAAATTTAATATATCTTTTTCAAAATCAAATTTGTATTCATTGAGCTCGGGATAATGCTTTAATGATAGAAAATTAATAATTTGCCTTTTTAATGGATTATTTAAAATATAATTAATTTTTTTGTCATCTAAATCTCTGGTAAATGCAAAGTTTCTATCAAATTTTATTCCAATATTATCTAAAATTTCTAATTTTTTAACTGATGAAAAGGATAGTGATTTAACAGGTGAGTAATATAATTTTTTAATATTAAACAAAATAATTTTATCTCTCTTTTAAAAGATATTGATCTATAAAAACATCAAGCCAATTTGATATTGATTTATTATATCGAAATCTTAGAAAAAATTGGGTAAAAATATTTTGAGATCCTGGGACAAATAATTTTCTTGGATTTTTTAACAAAACTAAGTAAATCCATCTTAGATGTACGAGAAAGTTTACTTCTGGATGAAATTGCAGTGCATAACAATTTTTATATCTAAAAGCTTGATTATTAAAAATATTTCCTCTGGCTAATAATTCACAACCAGTTGGAAGATCAAAACCTTCAGAATGGAATTGATAAAATATGTCTTGAAATTGAAATAATTCCTCACCAAGTTCAGTTGGTTGTATTTTATAAAAACCAATTTCAGATAAACCATTAGAATTAGTTTTAACATCAGAGCCAAGATATTTAGCCAATAGTTGAGCTCCAAAACATATTCCAAGAAATGGAATATCTGATTCGATCACTATTTTAAGCCAATTAATTTCTTTTTTTATAAATTCATCTTCATCATTTATACTTCCTGGCGCTCCAAAAACTACAATTGCAGAATAGTTAATCAAGTTCGATGGCAAATCATCACCAAGGGGGGGTCTACATATTTCAATTTGATATCCCCTATTTACAAATTTGTTACCAATATCTCCAGGAACTGATGTTTTTTGATGTAATATAAATAGAACTTTCTGCATTGTAGAATATAATTTACTATCACATTTAAAAAATATGAAAATATTAATTCAATGTAAATTACTCAAATAAAGGAATAAGTTTCATTGTATTAACATCAACTAAACCTTTATTTGTGATTCTAAAATTTGGAATTACTGATAATGGTAATAAATTAAAACCCATGTAAGGAAGAGTGCAACCCGCATTTTTCCACTCTTCTTTTAATATTTTATTTTCTTCAGCAACAATATTTGCTCTTTTATCAGAAAGTAAACCAGCAATGGGTAATTCTACTTTTGCTATTAAATTACCCTCATTTACTATAACTATTCCGCCTTGAGTTTCACTTATTTTATCTATTGCAAATTTCATATCACTCTCATTCATGCCAGCTACAATTATATTATGAGCATCATGCCCAACTGAACTTGCTACAGCGCCATATTTAAGATTAAAATTTTTTAAAAAACCATGTGCATATTCGCCATTATGACCGTGTCTTTCTATTACACATAAATGACTTAGATTATTATCATGTAAAAAAATTTTCCAATCAGTAATAATTTCTTTAACAATTATACTTTCTCTTGTTGTCATGATGCCTGGCAATTCAGATTTAATAATATTAACTTTTAAGTTTTCTTTTTTGGGTATATCGGGAATTAATTTAAACTCATTTGGTAAAATTACAGTATTATATGCTCTGCTAGGATATTTATACCTCTTGTTTTCCAATTGTTGTTCAAGTGTTGAAGTAATTTTTTTGTTTTCAACAACTAATTCTCCTCCTAACCAAGTATTATGAACATTAAGATTATCATCTAACATTACGATATCAGCTCTTCTGCCATGTCCAAGAGCTCCATAGTCTCTATCGATGTTATATCTTGTAGCTGGATGTAGAGATCCCATAGACCAAGATGTCGTTTTTTCTACTCCCAATTCATGAGCTTGTTTTACTACCCAATCTAAACCAAAATTAAATAAATCATCAGCATCCCTATCATCAGTACATACACAGATTCGTTTTGAACTCACTCTACTTTCAGTTAATACTTTAATGGCTTCTTTAATACTGTTCCATGGCGTTTGAGGGTTTCCACCTCTTAAAAAAATCCATAAACCTGCATCTAGTAAATCATTTGTGAATAATTTTTCTTCAGCTTCATGTGTATCTGTCACTCCGCTTGCTGCATAGGCAGCTACAAATTCTCTACCAAATACATGACCACTAACGGGAATATTTCTTTTTAAAGTTTCAGAGATAATACTATGAGATCTTTCATCTCCGTTACACACTGAAACAAAATCCATTTTTTCTCCTAAACCCAAAATTTCAGGCCATTTGTCATATAGGAAAGCTGTCTTAGTTGCAGTCAGGTCTCCTCCGGCAGTTTCTAATGTATCATTTGTAGCTGGTATTGTACTTGGGACAGTTAAGAAAATTGATAAAGGAGCTTGTCGACAATCTTCAAGCATCCACTCAATACCATCTGTATCTAATACATTACCTATCTCGTGTGAGTCACAAAAAATTGTTGTTGTACCATTTAATAATGCAGCTTCAGCATAAGCACATCCAGTAATCATGCTACTTTCAATATGCATATGAGGGTCAATTAAACCTGGTGCCAAAATATTTTTTTCAATATTAAGTACAGAAATTTCACTACCATTAAATATATTTTTATGATCATTAACATTTTTAATACATGCTATCCGACCCTTTGAAATCCATACTTCTTTATCATCTAATATAGTATCAGTATAAGTTGATAAGATTTTTGCATTAGTTAAAATTTGATCAGGTTTTGATTTACCATTAACAACATTAGTTAAGTGTATAGTAACTTCATTAAGATTAGGGACAGAAAATCTAGTTATCATGATACAAAATAATTAATACCTAACACCTTTATGTAGAACATTAGAGTAAAGTAACCAAAGTTCATCATGACCACAAAGCTAATTAATAAATTAATTGATCTAGGGAGAGAATTACCAAGAAAATCATCCCAAAATGTCTTTTCTAGAAATATTGCTAATTCAAAATAAATAATTGTAATAATTGCTGCATTAAAAATCACCAATGAAGATAAACCCAGAGTTGAAGTTTGGTAATTAAATACTATTAAAAGGCAAAATGAAATAAAATAAGATAGTAAATTAATAAGAATTTTTTTATTTTTAGAAAATTTTTTAAAAATATTATAAAATCTAGTATTAATAAATAATACTGCCAGTAATGATGAGACTGAGGATAAAATAAATATTTTAGTATATAAATATTCCATAATAAATAAATTTATATTAGAATAATTATTTAAGAAAGTTAATTATTATTATGAAGTTTGATAATGAGTTAAGTATTATTCAGCAAAAAATTGCTAATGGTTACGCAGGTGTTTCTCGTCGATTAGCCGTAATGAATTCACTTGATCTTGAGATTGGGCAAAATGTAATTGATATTGGTTGTGGCGGTGGACATTTAGTTCAAGAAATTGCTTTAGGTGTTGGCGTTAATGGAAAGTCAATTGGAATTGATCCGAGTAAAGATCAGCTTGAAGCTGCAAATAATCGTTGTAAAAATTTAAATAATGTAGAGCTTATCTGTTGCACTGCAGATAAAATTAATATTGAAAATAGTTTTTGTGATAGGATTACTTCAACTCAAACACTTGAATATATTGAAGACATAGATTTATCCTTAAATGAACTTAGAAGAATTTCTAAGAAAAAATCAAAATTTGTAAACGTATCAATTTTATGGGATTATTTTAGATTTTATGGACCAGAGAAAAAATTAAATGATATAATACATGAAGCCTTTAGAGCTCACTGTTTTCATCAAATGTTGCCTTTAGATCTTGTTGGTAAATTAACAAATCTAGGTTATCAAAATATTCAGTCTGAAAACTTATCATATTTAATAACAAATAGAGATGAAAATTCACCTGCAATATTTTATGAAAAAATGTTAGCAAAATTTGCAGCGAGTATGGGTATTAAAGAAGATAAAATAAAAGATTGGCAAGCACAAATATCTAAAGCAGAAAAAACAAAAAAATTTGGATTTACAAGTTTTCCAGTACTTACAACAGCTTACTTAATATAAGATATGCTAATTAATGAAGTGATATAATTTAAATTTACATTAATATTTATTTTGTATACTGGATATTATTTCATTGATTCTATTGAAAGTTTTATTTACTGAATCTTTTACTGGAAGGACTTTGATATTATTATACCATATAGAATTTTCTTTATCAGGATTCCAATAAAAATAAGTTGTAGATTTTGAAGGACAAATTACAATGGTAGGAATTCCAAGTGCACCAGCAATGTGTGCTGTTGAATTACTAATTGTAATAAATAAATCTAAATTTTTTAACAATGCAGCAATAGAATCAAAATCATTAAAAAAATCTATTTCTTCAAAGTTTATTAATTTTAGATTCTTATTATTGGCTTCTTTTAATTCTGAATCAATATTACCGTATTGTAAATTAATAATAGATCGTTGTTCTTTAAAAATTGATTGAAAGTCACTAAATTGGAGAGATTTTAGATTACCATATAAATTTAGAACACTTTTCCATGAAATTCCAATCTTTATATTATTTTCTAAACTTGATAGTTTATCTTTGAAATATAAATATTTTTTTTTATCTGATTTCAAATAAGATTTTTTTGAAAAAGATTCTTTATTTTTTCTAAATAGTTTTAAAAAACTACCTGCATAGATTATATAATCAAATTTATTTAAATTATTAGATTTTGAGAAGTATCCTTCTCTAAAAAATACTTTTTTATTGAAAGAATTATTAAATATATCAACTAATCTTTTATCTGCTTCAATATTAATATTATCAAATTCGTTTATAATGTCAGAATATACAGAACTAAAGAGTATTTCTTCTCCTATTCCCTGCTCTCTTAAAATTAAAATTTTATTACTTCTTTTTAAAAGTTTTACATCTACCAATTTTTTTTTAATTTTATTGATATTTTTAAAACTTTTATAGTTCTTTTTAATTTTAAATCTTGAGTCAAATTCTTTCCATGCCTTAGTAAAATTACCAATACTTAAGTTATAGGCACAATAAGCGTAATTGAAATCATCATTATTAGGCTGAATTTTAATAAATTTATTATAAAGTTTAGTAGAATTAATTTCATCTTTTGATCTAAAATAGCATAAAGATAAATTATATAATAATTTTGTATTTTTTGGATACTTTACTAATGCTTCTTTTAACAGTTTGATTGATAATCTATATCTATTTTTAAGACTTAAAATATTAGTTATATTTATTATTGAATTGACGTCATTTCTATCTATAAAATATGCTTTTTTATAATTATCAAAACAGTTTTTGAAATCTTCAAGCTCATAATAACAATTTCCTAAATTATTAAAGCCATCAACATAATTATTTTTAAGGTTTATAGCTTTTTTAAAATATCTAATTGCTGATATATATTTTTTTTCAGTAAAATTAATTAATCCAATTATATTATAGATAAAATAATCGTCATTTTTAATATCTAATGATATTTTTGCATACTTTTTTGACTCATTAATATTATTTTGTAAATACAAAATATAACATTTGTCTCTTAATGCATCATAATTTTGATTATTTATAAATAATATTTTATTAATATATATTAAAGCTTCTTCATAATTGTTATTTTTAATATATAAAATATATAATTTTTTTAGGTAAGTAATATTATCTAAATCTGTTTTACTTAAAATTTTTAAAGATTTAATTGCATCTTCAATTAAATTCAATTTAATACAAATTTGATGATATAAATTGTTAATTTCTAAATTATAAGGATCATTATTTAATAATTTTTTTAATTTAATTAAAGAAGAGTTTTTTTTTCCTGCATTAAAATTTTTAGCAATTTCATTTAAATAACTATAATAATCAGACATATATTTAAAGAAATAAATGATATTAGATAATAAAAATCTTTCAAGAATAATTAATGTATATATTTAAGAGGCTCTTTTCCTTTCATTCGCAATAAGATATTTTTTTCTTAATCTAAGACTTTTTGGAGTAACTTCTAATAATTCATCATCTTTAATGTATGCAATCATTTGCTCTAAAGACATTTTTTTTGGTGGCATTAAATTTACTGACTCATCAGTACCAGAAGCTCTAACATTAGTTAATTGCTTACCTTTTAATACATTTATATCTAAATCATTTTCTCTATTATGTTCACCTACAATCATACCTTGATAAACTTTCATTTGAGGGTCAATAAACATAGTTCCTCTATCTTGCAATTTCCAAAGAGCAAAAGCAACAGCAGTTCCTGTTTCAGTTGCAATTAGAACACCAGTACGTCTACCAGGAAATTCTCCTTTATGAGATTGATAAGATGAAAAAATTCTATTCATAACCCCAGTGCCTTTTGTAAGAGTTAAAAAAAAGCCTTGATACCCAATAAGGCCACGTGATGGTACATTAAAAATAAGCCTTGTTTTACCAGAACCTGCTGTTCTCATGTCAAGCATTTCACTTTTTCTTTTGTTCATGCTATCAATTACTGAACTAGAATATTCTTCATCTACATCTATCGTTACTTCTTCAACTGGCTCTAAAATATTGCCGTTAATATCATTTTTAAATATAACTTTTGGTCTAGAAACTGACATTTCAAAACCTTCTCTTCTCATTGTTTCTATTAAGACACCTAATTGTAATTCGCCACGACCACCTATTTCAAAAGAATCTTTATTAATATTTTCATTAAAAGTTATTGCTACATTGGTTTCTGCTTCATTTAATAATCTCTGTCTAATTAGGGTAGATGTAACTTTATTGCCTTCCAAACCAGCAAAAGGTGAAGAGTTGACTGAAATATTTACAGACATTGTTGGAGGATCAATTGGTGTAGATTTAATAGGAGTAATATTTTTCGGATCTGAGATTGTGTCTGAGACAGAGGCTAGTTTTAATCCAGCTATACATATAATATCTCCAGCCTCAACACTATCTACAGGTACTTTTTCAGTTCGTTCAAAACGAAATAATTTTGTTAACCTGCCTTTTTCAATTATTTTGCCATTTAAATTAATAGAATTAACATTAGAATTTACTCTAGTTGAACCTTGCTCAACCTTACCAACAAGACATCTTCCTAAAAAAGGATCATAATCCAATAATGTTGCTAGCATTGCAAATGGCTTATTATTATCTGCTTTTGGTGGACTTACATAAGATAAAATTAAATCTAGAAGTGAGAAAAGATTTTTTCTTTCATCTTTAAGATCGTGGATGCACCAACCGTCTCTTCCAGATGCATATAAAATTGGAAAATCTAATTGATCATCATTAGCATCTAATGCTACGAAAAGATCGAATACTTCATTAAGAACTTCTTCTGGTCTAGCATCATTTCTATCGACCTTATTAATAATGACTATTGGCTTTAAACCTTGATTAAGGGCTTTTCCTAGCACAAACTTAGTTTGAGGCATTGGTCCTTCCGCTGCATCAGTCAGTAAAATTACCCCATCAGCCATTCCTAAAACTCTCTCTACCTCACCACCAAAATCTGCATGTCCAGGTGTATCTATAATATTTATCCTAGTGTTATTCCAGGTAACAGAAGTTGGCTTTGCAAGGATTGTAATTCCTCTCTCCCTTTCAAGATCCCCAGAGTCCATTAATCTATCATTTACTTCCTGATTTTTACGAAAAGAACCACTTTGTTTCATTATATTATCAATCAAGGTAGTTTTTCCATGATCAACATGGGCTATTATGGCAATATTTCTAATTGAATTATTCATTTTGTTGAGTTTCTATATTTTTAAAAATTATTTCGCTAGATTTTAATTATTTATTTACCAAAAATACCTAGTTTAACACCGTAATCAACCGCGACTCCGTAATCAGGATCATCATCACTATCAACAATTAGCTGTCCTGTTCTTCTAAGTATTCGATGACAATCTTTTGTAAGATGTCTTAATTTAACTTTTTTACCTATTTTTGAATATCTTTCAGCTATGTCTTCAATTGCTTTAAGAGCTGATTGATCAATTACCTTTGAGTTTGCAAAATCAATAATTACTAAATCTGGATCTTCAATTGGTTTGAAAATATCTAAGAAACTATTTGTTGAGCTAAAAAAAAGTGGGCCCTCAATTTCATAAACTTTAGCACCTTTCTCAGTTTGGGATTGTCTTTCAATTGCTCTAATTCTTGATGCAGATTTCCATGCAAATACTAAAGCATTTATTATTACACCAGCAACAACTGCAACTGCTAAATCTTCTAAAACAGTTATTATAGTTACTAAAATTATAACTAAAGCATCTGATTTAGGAACATAAAATAGTAATTTTAATGAGTTCCATGCAAATGTTCCAATAACAACCATAAACATCACGCCTACAAGAGAAGCTATAGGTATTAGCTCTATTAAATTAGAAGTATATAGAATGAATATAAGAAGAAATAACGCAGCAGCAATACCTGCTATTCTTGTTCTACCGCCAGATTTAACATTAATCATAGACTGACCGATCATTGCGCAGCCACCCATACCTCCAAAAAAACCAGTAATACTATTTGCAAATCCTTGAGCTAAACACTCTTGACTTGTTCCACCTTTTTTATTTGTTAGTTCACCAACTAAATTTAATGTCAGTAAACTTTCGATTAAACCAATGGCTGCTAAAATTACAGCATAAGGAAATATAATAGTAAAGGTTTCAAAGTTTAGTGGAACAATTGGTATTGAAAATTTAGGCAATCCTCCTGCCACACTAGCTAAATCTCCAACACGTGGAACGGGTAAATCTAGTATTAATACAAGAGATGTTACTAAAAGTATTGCGGCTAAAGTAGATGGGATTATTTTAGTTACTCTTGGAAGATACCAAATTATTAACATTGTTAAAAAAACAAGTACTAGCGAATAAGTTAACACTTCTCCAGACATCCAAGTAAAAGTTCCGTCAAAATTAATTATTTGAAATTGATGTAATTGTGATAACCCAATTACAATTGCTAAACCATTTACAAAACCTAACATAACCGGTTGTGGTACCATTCTCATGAATTTACCTAATTTGAAAATACCAGCCAATAATTGCAATATTCCCATAAGTACAACTGTAGCAAAAAGATACTGAGGTCCATGTTCAGCAACTAAAGACACCATTACAACAGCTAATGCTCCAGTAGCTCCTGAAATCATTCCTGGTCTTCCTCCAATAAAAGCTGTAACTAAACCAACTATGAACGCGGCATATAATCCAGACAATGGGGCAACACCAGCAACAAATGCAAAAGCAATAGCTTCTGGAACTAATGCTATAGCAACAGTTAATCCAGAGAGAATTTCTATTTTAAATAGAGAAAAAGATGCGCCTTCTTTTGGAATATATTGATCTTTATTTAAACCAAGTGAATTAGCAAATTGTCCAATTGTAGATCTAATCATTATAAAAATTATATAGTCTAAATATTAACAAAAAGTAGACAGTACCTTAAACATGGTCGGGGAGAAAGGATTCGAACCTTCGACCCCCTGGTCCCAAACCAGGTGCGCTACCAGGCTGCGCTACTCCCCGAAAAATTTTGTTATATTGATAAATTAGTTAAAAACAATTCTTTTTAGTTTGTTTTTAAAACTAATTTTAATTATAATAATAATAGGGGTGCTTAAATGCTGAGATTTATACCCTTTTAACCTGATCTGGATAATGCCAGCGGAGGAATAAAATGAAAACACTAACGATTTTTATCATAACTTTAATATTTTCGCTTTCAATTTATGCTCAAAATGAAAACAAACTAACAATTTATACATATGACTCATTTGTTTCAGAATGGGGACCAGGGCCTATAATTGAAAGTATATTTGAAGAACAATATAATGCAGAAATAGAATTAGTTGCAGTAGATAGTGCGGCTACTCTTATGAATAAAATAATTTTGGAAGGTCAATCAAGCAAAGCAGACATTGTATTAGGTTTAGATATGAACTTATTTCATGAAGCAAATGTATCTAATATATTTTCTGAGCATAATTTAGGTAATATTAATGAGTTAATAAAGTTGCCTCTTAAATGGGAAAGCAATAAATTTGTACCTTATAATTATGGTTACTTTGCATTTGTTTATAATAATAAAAATGTATCAAAACCTCCACATTCAATGGAGGAATTAATAAATGCAACAGAAGCAAGAATAGTTATTCAAGATCCTAGAACTTCCACACCTGGACTAGGATTATTAACTTGGATGAAAGCACTATACGGTAAAGAAGCTAAAAAAGAATGGGTGAAACTTAATAAAAAAATTGTTTCTGTTACAAAAGGTTGGACGGATGCATATTACAATTTTTTTATGGCTGGTGAAGCAGATATTGTATTAAGCTATACAACATCTCCAGCTGCTCATATAATGTTTGAAGAAAATTATGATATTTCTGCAGCAACTTTTGAAGAAGGAAATTATATTTCTATTGAATTTGCAGGCATTCTGGAAAAATCAAAAAATAAAGATTTGGCAAACAAGTTTTTGAAATTTATGTTATCTGAAGACTTTCAATCCGTGATACCGTCTACAAATATTATGTATCCTGTAACTAATATTGATAGCCTTCCAGAAGCATTTAATAATCTTGATATACCTAAATATATACAAATTGATCCTAAAGAAATTGATGCCAATAAAGAGGAATGGATTAATGAGTGGCTAAGTGCTTCATAAATTAATTGTTTAAAACCTCTAATTATTTTGTATTTGTATTTTTTTTCTTTGTACTAGCCTTACCCTTAGGGGGCATATTATCAAAGGCTAACTATGATTTTAATACCTTGAGTCAATTTTTACAAAATAGTTATATTCATCGAGTTATTTACTTTTCGCTATATCAAGCTTTTATGTCTTCATTTTTAAGTTGTTTAATTGCTATACCATTTGCGTTAGCTTTAAATCGAAACAAAAATCATAAAATAGTTAAAATCATAATTTCTATTTGTGGCTTTTCTTTTGTGATACCATCAATTTTAATAGTTTATGCAGTTATTAAATTATTTGGTAACAATGGATTGTTTAATACATATTTTAATCTTTATGAGCTAATATCAATAAATAGTATTTATGGATTTAAAGCAATTCTTATTGCTCACATATTATTAAATGCACCTTTTGCAACCAGGTTGTTTTTTCAAAATTTAAATAATATTCCTCAAAAATATTATGAAATATCAAGTTCTTTAAATCTTACTTATCTTGGACATATTTATAAAGTGGAATTACCCATTATAAGACAGAATTTATTTTCAGTTTTTGCTATTATATTTTCATTATGTTTTTTAAGTTTTGCAATTGTTATGGCTTTGGGAGGAGGTCCAAGTTACTCAACTATTGAGGTTGCTATATATCAATATGCTTTATTTGAGTTAAATTTTGATAAAGCTATAATTCTTAGTTTTATTCAAATTACTATTTGTTTATTATTTATATCTATAGGTTTCTATAAACTAAAGGGCTCTAACTTTTTTGAAGTTGATATAGCTAGCAATGTTCACCCTCATAAAAATTTATTGGCAGTAAAAATATTAGACATTTCAATCATTTTAATACTTTCTTGTTTGCTATTTTCACCTATTTTTATAATTATCTTTAATTTTATAAATAATGATTATAAAAATATTTTATTTGATATAAATTTTATCAAGGCATTTAAAAACTCATTAATAATATCCTTAACAACAGGTATCTTGGTAACAATAATCGGTTTTATACTTTCAACCCTTTTGGTTTTAAATAATAAAAATATTTATTTCCAGCAATTATTATTTTTAATAAGTTCTTCAATTATAATTATTTCCCCAATAATTTTTAGCTTAGGCTACTTTATTATATTAGGTGAATTGAGATATGTGTCTTTTTTTAAATTTGGTGTTATAATATTAATAAATTGCTTTTTTTTAATACCTTTTTCAATATTAATTTTGTTTAATAATATAAAAAATAGTTATTTAAATTTTGAAGAAATTAAAATTGTATTTAGGGTAAATTTTTTCAATTACTATAGAATTTTATTTCCATTAATTAGAAAAAATATTTTTTATGTATTTGCTTTCTCTACTGTTATAACATTTGGAGATTTTACAATAATTTCTTTTTTTAAAGATCAAAATTTTGAGACCTTACCTTCATATTTATATAAATTAATAGCAGTTTATAGATTTACAGAGGCATCAGTTGTTGCAGGATTTATATTGATTATGAGTTTATTGATATATTATGTAATAGATAATTTAAATTATAAAGGCAGATCAGCAAGTAAAACGTGAAGGTAAATACTTGCCAAATATCCAACAAAAATAACTGGAGTCCATTTAAGGTGTCCAAAAAAGGTATAATACCCTCTTGCTTGCCCCATTAATGCAACGCCTGCAGCTGATCCAATGGACAATAAGCTACCTCCAACACCAGTTGTCAGTGTAACAAGTAACCATTGGTCAATTGACATTTCAGGTCTCATTGTAATAACTGCAAACATTACAGGGATATTATCTACTATAGCAGAAAGTACACCCACAATAGAATTTGCCAATGTTGGTCCAAGACCCACATATAAAAATTCTGAAACTAGTGTTAAATAACCGATAAAACCTAAACCACCAACACTTAAAATTACTCCAAAGAAAAATAATAGTGTATCCCATTCTGCACGAGAAACTTTTCTAAAGAAATCAAATTTTTCATCTTCAATATCGGGGTTGTATGTAATTTTTAAGTAGAACGAATAAATACCAAGTAGCCCAAGCCCAAACATCATACCTAGCATTGGAGGTAAATGTAAAATGTTGTGAAAATTTACTGCACTAAATATTGTTAGAAGGCCTAAAAATATAATAACTTTACCCCCTCTTTTGATATAAACTTTATCTGTACTTAATTGTGGTTTTTCATTTGGAATGAAAAAATACATAACAGCTGCCGGAATTATATAATTAATTACAGAAGGAAAAAATATTTTAAAAAAGGTAAAAAATTCGACTATACCAGCTTGCCAAACCATTAATGTGGTTATGTCACCAAAGGGACTAAATGCTCCACCGGCATTTGCAGCAACAACAATATTAATACATCCGATTGATATAAATTTTGTATTACCCTTACCACAAGCCATAACTACAGAACACATAACTAAAGCTGTTGTTAAGTTGTCAGCAATTGGAGATAAGAAAAATGTGATAATTCCAGTAAATATAAAAAGTTGTCTAAAACTAAAACCTCGTGATGTTAACTGGAAACGAACAACATCAAAAACCTTTCTTTCTTCCAAAGCATTAATATAAGTCATTGCTACTAACAAAAATAAAAATAGTTCAGCAAACTCTAAAACATTATGTTCTAGTGCATGTTCGATCTGATGACCATATTCCTTATCTCCAGCAAAATGATAAGCAATAATAGCCCATATAAGAGCTGCTGATATTATTACTGGTTTCGATTTTCTTAAATGGCTAAATTCTTCAGCCATAACTACAGCATAAGCTAAGACAAAAACTATAAGACTTAAAATACCTACGTATGATGTTGTTAGATCGACTTCCATAACTTTAAATTAAATTCAATTACATCTTTTTCAATGCCAAAATCATATAAATTATTATGTATTGCTTCGTCAATAAAAACACATTTTTTCTTCACCTTGGCTTTTTCATATAATTTTATACTATGATCATGAGGTACAATTTCATCTCTTTTGCCACTGATAACTAAGAGTGGTGTTTTAAGACTATCAATTTTACTATAGTTATCAAATTTATCCTTAACAAGATATTTAGTTGGAAATATTCTATATCTTTTCTTAGCTATATCTTCAATTGAAGTAAATGGAGCTTCCAAAACTACAGATAAGAACTGGTATTTAGTCGCCAATTCAATAGCCACTCCTGTTCCAAGAGATTCTCCATAAATTACAACCTGATTTAATTTAAAGCCTGTATTTTCAGATATCCATCTAATTGTGCCTTCACCATCTTTATAGAGATTTTTTTCAGTTGGTTTACCCTTGGTACCAGCAAAACCTCTCCAAGAGACTATTAATACACTCCAATTTTGGTCTATGTATTTTTTTATTCTGTTAGCCCTGTCTCCGATATGGAAAGAATTGCCATGAAAATATACAAGTAAAGGTAGGTTTTTATTACCAAAATGATACCATGATAGTAACTCTATATTATCATCAGTAATAATGATTTCTTCCTTCGTATTATCTAAATTATACTCAATTGGAGAACCTGGTTTAGAAGATTTGTTGAAAAGTATCTTTCTCTGGAAAATAAATAATATCATTCCAAAAAAAAAATATAGTAAAATTACAGAAAAAATGTATTTCATTAGTTATATTATACAATTATGATAATGGAAAACAAAGTATTTGATCCTTTTAGCGCTTATAGTAAAGCTCTCAAGAAAATTGAAGAAAGCGGAATAAGGCCTACAAAACAAAGAAGAATATTAGCTAGAATGTTATTTGAAAAAGGAGATAGACATATATCTGCTGAAAACTTGTTTGATGAAGTCAAAAAGGAAGATAGAAAAATCTCAATGGCAACAATCTATAACACGCTGAAGCAATTTACAAATCTTGGATTAATAAGGGAAATTGTTGTGGATCAAAATAAGTCTTTATACTGCACAAATAACAAATCTCACTATCATCTCTATATTGAAGATGAAGGTAAGATTCACGATATACCAACAGAGAATATCAACCTAGATATACCTTCAATTCCAGCCTGTTTAACTCTTCACAACATTGATGTTATAGTTAGAGTTAGATCGGTAAAAGATAAAAAAAAGAGCTAAATAAAGATGCACAACTCAAAGTTGTGGTCTCCAACTAATCTAGACAATAATATCAATAAATTTACAAATTCTCTTAATAAAAACTTAAAAATTAACTCATATAATTTATTACATACATGGAGTATTGAACATAAAGATATTTTTTGGAGTAAAATTTGGGATTTCACAAAAATTATTGGAGAAAAAAAAGGTAATCCGATTAAGTTTGATGAAGATTTTATTAAAACTAAATTTTTTGAAGAATCTAAATTAAATTATACTGAAAATTGTTTAATTAAAAATGATGATAGCGAAGCTATAATTTCATACTTAGAAAATAATACTAAGCGAAAATATACGTGGAAACAACTTAGAGAACTTGTTTTTAAAACTGCACACTTTTTAAAATTAAATGACATAAATGAAAATGATAGAGTGGCAGCAATTTTACCAAATTTTGCTGAAACAGTTATTTCATTTCTTGCTACTGCACAAATTGGAGCAATTTGGTCATCATGCTCACCAGATTTTGGAAAGCAAGCAATTATTGATAGGTTTAAACAAATAAGTCCTAAAATTTTAATAATAACAGATTATTATTATTATAATCAAAAGAAAATTAATACAATTTCAATTATACCAAATATTTTAGAAAATATTCCAAGTATTAAGAATGTGTTAGTTATACCATATGAAAAAAATTTAGCTAATTTAGAAAGTGATTTTTCTTATATTGAATGGAGAGAAATAATTGAGTCAGAAAATACTTATAATAAGTTTAATCGTTTTCCATTTAATCATCCATTATACATTCTTTATTCTAGCGGAACAACTGGTGTTCCTAAATGTATAGTTCATGGTGCTGGTGGATCACTTATCCAGCATAAAAAAGAACATCAACTTCATTGTAATATTAATGCTAATGATAAAGTTTTTTATTTTACTACCTGTGGATGGATGATGTGGAATTGGTTAATCTCATCACTTGCTTCTCAGGCTACTATTGTTTTATATGATGGATCTCCATTTGTACCAGATAAAAAATATCTTTTTGAATTAGCTGAAAAAGAAAAATTAAAATTTTTTGGAACAGGAGCAAAATACCTTGATACTTTAAAAAATCATAATATTAAAATAAATTCTTTCCTAAAACTAAAACAACTAAAAGTATTAGCATCAACTGGCTCTCCATTAGTCAATGAAACATTTGAATATGTATATAATTCAATTAAAAAAGATATTCATTTAGCATCTATTAGTGGAGGCACGGATATAGTGTCTTGTTTTGTTCTAGGAAATCCATCTTCCCCGGTATTTAGTGGTGAAATTCAATGCGCTGGACTAGGAATGGACGTTGATATATTTGATGATAGAGGTAGAAGTATAATATCACAAAAAGGTGAACTGGTTTGCAAAACTCCTTTTCCGTCTAAACCTCTTTACTTTTGGAATGATGATAATTTTCAAAAATATAAAAAATCTTACTTTTCAAAATACAATAATATTTGGTGTCATGGAGATTTTTGTATCAGAACACTAAATAACGGCTTTATAATTTTAGGAAGATCAGATGCAACATTAAATTCAGGCGGTGTAAGAATTGGAACAGCAGAAATTTATAGAATTATTGAGAGTTTAAATGAAGTTTTAGAAGGACTTGCAGTTGAATTTAATAAAAATAATAATACTGAAGTTATATTGTTTGTTGTAACTAGAAATGGAATTAAAATGAATAATTCTTTAAAAATCAAATTGATCAATAAAATTAAAAATGAATTATCTCCAAAACATGTCCCTTCAAGAATATATTCAGTTAAGGAAATTCCTAAAACAAGAAGTGGTAAAAATATGGAAATATTAATTAAAAATTTGGTAAATGGTGAAAAAATTGTAAATTTAGAAACCTTAGTTAATCCTCATTGCTTAAAAGAATATCAGGATATATACAAGACTTTATTAAATAATGCCTAATAGAATAGTAGTATCAAAACTAGGAGGGCCAGAAGTTTTAAAATATGTCGAGTATAAACTTCCGGTTAATATACCTGATACACAAGTCAGAATAAAGCAAACATCAATTGGTTTAAATTATATTGATACTTACCATAGATCTGGCACTTATCCTGTTCCTTTACAGTTCCCTTTTTGTTTAGGTTTAGAGGCTGCTGGTGAAATAATAGAACTTGGTAGTAAAGTTGTAGATTTTAAAGTGGGTGATAGAGTTGTTTATTCCTATAGTCCACCTCTAGGAGCTTATTGTGAAATAAGAGACTTTGAGCATGATAAGCTAGTAAAAATTCCAAATTTTATGTCCAATGATGAAGCTGCATCAATTCTTTTACAAGGAATGACAGTGGAATACTTATTTGAGAGATTATATAAATTAAAGAAAGATGAAACATTTCTTTTTCATGCGGCTGCTGGTGGAGTTGGCTTAATAGCTTGTCAGTGGAGCAGATCTATTGGTGCAAAAATGATTGGCACAGTTAGCACAAAAGAAAAAGCAGAATTAGCTGTTAAAAATGGTTGTGAGCATATTATTAATTATACAAATGAAAATGTTGTTGAAAAATTATTAAGCATTACAAATAATGAAGGTGTAAAAGTTGTTTATGACGGTGTAGGGAAAAACACTTTTAATACTTCTTTAAAATGTTTAAGTTTTAGAGGATTAATGGTTTCTTTTGGCCAATCGTCTGGAATGATTCAAGATGTAAATTTGCACAGTACATTTAATCCTAAAAGCCTATATTTTACACGACCTACATTAATGCACTATATTAAAAATAAAGAAGAATTAAAATTATCAAGTGAAAATCTTTTTAATAAAATTAAAAACAAAGAAATTAAGCCAAATATTTTTAAAAAATTTAAACTATCAGAAGCGTCTGATGCACATCAATTATTAGAGTCTAGAAAATCAACTGGATCTATAATATTAAATCCATAATTGGCGACCCCTAGGAGAATCGAACTCCTCTTTTCAGGATGAAAACCTGATGTCCTAACCGATAGACGAAGGGGTCTCATGGAAGCTATATAGTAGAAATAGTAAATTTTTTCAAATTATTTAATTTATTAGTTTGGCATCTATAATTTGTATCTGTGGCATATCATTATTAGCAAAATTATCCCTTTTGACAGTACACAAAATATCGAACTTATATTTGTTAAATTTAGTAACATATTCACCTAATTTAGTATTAAGCGAGTTAAATAAGATTCCCTTTAAATTATTACCTAAGTCATTTTTAAAAAATACAAGAATGTGCTTTTGTTTTAAAATTTTAATATTATCAATTATAATATCTCTAATTAAAAATTGAGGTTCTTCATTTCCTTTGCCACAAGGTTCTATTTGTTCCAAAATATTCAAAAGTTCGTCATTAAGCTGATTGACAGATATTTCCAATTCATATTGTAATACTTTTTCAAATAAATGTTTTTCATAATTTGAAAATTTATTATTTAGAAATTGTTTAAAACCTTTAAGTTGATTAGTTGAGAGACTGAGGCCAACAGCCATTTTATGCCCACCTCCATCTGTTATTAAATTATTATTTTTTAACTCTAAAATTATATTACCAATATCGACATTCTCAATAGATCTTCCAGATCCTATTCCAACATTATTGTTAAAAGATAAAACAAATGTTGGTTTGTTGTACAATGCAACTATTTTACTAGCAACGATGCCTAAAACCCCTTGATGCCAATTTGATTTATAAACAACAAAAAAATTATTATTTTCTTGTTCTGCTATTTGTGTTTTAGCTTCTTGAAATATGGTTTCTTCAATTACTTTTCTTTTTTCATTTATTAAAAATAATTTTCTAGCAATTTTATCAATTTCATTTATGTCTTTAGTAATTAACAATTTGGAAGCTAAAGAGGAATCATCAATTCTGCTTGCTGCATTGATCTGTGGACCGACAATAAATCCTATATCTCTTGAAGAAGGGGTAAATTTTATATTTGAATTATCTATTATGCTCGTAATACTTTTATTACGTCTTTTGATTATTAGATCTAATCCCTTTTTAACCAAAGCTCTGTTGTAATTCTTAATATTTACAATATCGCATATTGTTCCTAATGCGACTAAATCTAAATATGACATAAGATTAGGCTCAGTTACATGAGAAAACATGCTTAAATCTCTAATCTCTTTTCTTAAAGCCATTAAAAATAAAAAAGTGACACCGACAGCAGCAAAATCCTGAAACTCATTATTTTCATCAAACCTATTAGGATTAATTACACAATTAACATTTGGTAATTTGTATTCACTTAAATGATGATCTATAACAATAACATCAATATCTTCATAATCTGAATGATCGATAGTATTAAAAGATGAAGTGCCGCAATCAAGTGTAAAAAGTAGTTGAACTTTTTCGCTTAACATTTCATTCATTAATCTAGTATTGGGACCATAACCCTCAGATAATCTATTAGGAATTTTACAAATTATATTTGATGTAAAATTATTTAAAAATTTAAATAAAATCGAAGCAGAAGTTGATCCGTCTACATCGTAGTCTGCTATTATACCAATTTTTTCATTATTTTTAATTGCATTTAAACATCTATCAACTCCTTTTTTCATATCTTTTAAATGATAAGGATTAGGGATATCATTTAGAATATTTGGGTTTAGAAATTGATCTAAATTATTTTCATCAACACCTCTAGCAATTAATATTTTGGAGAAGATTTCTGAAATTGACTTTTGTTGAGATAATCTTAAAACTTTATTTCTATCAATATTTATTTCTTTCCAAATCTTATTAGATAATGATTTATTTAATCCCACAAAATTATTTATCGTGAATTGGTAAAACTATAATTTTTTCTTTTACAAAACTAAGTTTTTCTATTTTCGATATCACATTATTTAATATCTCTTTTTTAATTTTATGAGTAGTAATGATTATTGGAATTGGTAATGACTTATTATTATCTGGTAATTGCAATATTTTTTCTACCGACATGCCCATTTCTGTAAAGTGGTTTGTAATAGAGGAAAGAACGCCAGGCTTATCATCAGTCATTATTCTTAAATAATAACAGTTAATAATATTTTGTGAGTCATATTTATCATAATTTTTTAACCTACTAGATTTGAAACCCAAGTTATCAAATTTATAATTTTGAGAAATATTATATAAATCTGATAATACAGAACTTGCAGTTGGTTTACCACCTGCTCCCTCCCCTTCAAGAAATAAATTTTCTAAGTGATCTGTTTCAATATTTATTGCATTTAATGCGCCTCCCACATTGGAAATTGGATTATTAATGTTTACTAATTTAGGAGAAGTAATATTTAAAATTTTATTTTTGATTATTGATGACTCAGATATTAATTTAATCTTATATCCTAATTTTTTTGCAAAATTAATATCTTCAATTTTAATATTTGATATGCCATCTATATAATTTTGATTAAAGTTTAAATTTGAACCAAAACATAATGTTGAAAGAATTGTTAGCTTATGAGCGGCATCATAACCTTGAATATCAAGCTTAGCTTCAGACTCAGAAGTAAAACCTTTTTCCTGAGCAATTTTTAATACTTTATCAAATGAAAGATTATCTTCCTCCATTTTTGTTAATATGTAATTAGTTGTTCCATTAAGTATACCTGAAATTTTATTAATTTTATTTAGTGTAATATCATTCTTAATTGTTCTTATGATTGGAATTCCACCGGCAACAGATGCTTCAAAAAACAAAGCTAAAGAATTGGCTTCTGCTAATTTTAACAGCTCTTTACCATAATTTGCTATTAAAGCTTTATTACCAGTGACAACGTGTTTTTTATGTTTAAGTGCTAAATCAATTATTTCATAGCTTACACCCTTCTCCTGACCAATTAATTCAACTATGACATCACAATTTTCTAATTTGGCCATATCTCTTGGGTCATCAAACCAATTATAGTTTTTTATATCAATAAGTCTTTTTTTTGATTTTGATTTTGCCGATATACCTACAATGTTAATTTTGAGGGATGTTTTTTGATCAAAATAGTTATTATTTTCTTCTATAGATTTAATCAATGAAGATCCAACATTACCAAGACCAGCAATACCTATATTAAGTTTAGTCATAATTCATTTTTACTTTTATAATTTTTGATACATATATCTATATCATTTATATCAGAATATCTATTTGAACAATATTCTCTAATTTCATCTTCTGATAAAAGTATATCTTTAAATTCTGGCACACTATCTATATCTGGATAACCGCAAGAAAATAAAATAATAGATAACAATAATAATAGAAGATAAATTAATTTCATTAAATTAAAGCGGTCGTTTCATCATAATTTTCCATTAAATTAAAACATTGAATAGCTTGCCCAGAAGCACCTTTAATAAGGTTATCTATCACACTTACTATTATTATTTTATCTGCAGAATGAGAATCTAATATTTTCAACTTACAAAAATTTGTATTTTGTGTTGAAAAAAAATCAAGCCTTTCATCATTATCTATTAGCTTTATAAAGTAATTTTTTTTATCAAAATCACTAAATAATTTTATAATATCACTTTTACTAATATTATTTTTTAAATCACAATATATAGTTGACATCATACCTCTAAAGTTAGGTAAAATATGAGGATTAAAGGAAAAAGATATATTGTCTTCTGTTTCATGTTTTAACAACTCCTGTTTAATTTCTGGAATATGTCTGTGAGAATTAGTATTATAGTTATAAAAGTTTAAATCATTATCTAAAAATATATTACTTTTATCAAATTTCTTTCCCGCACCACTGTAACCAGATTTAGTATCAATTATTATGTTATTTGATATAATCTGTTTATTTTTCAGTAAAGGAACCAAAGGTAATAATACTGATGTGGGATAACATCCAGGTACAGCAATATTATTTGCTTTAGAAATAATTGACCTATTAATTTCAACTAATCCATAAACAAACTTATCTAAAAACTGACCACACAAATGATTATTATCATAATGTTCACTATAAACCTTTAAGTCATCAAACCTAAAATCTGCAGATAAATCTATGATTTTTACTTTATTATATAATGTTTTAACAAACTTATTAGATACAGAGTGTGGTAATGCTAAAAAGACATAATCTGATAATGAAGGATCAAACAATTCATTTTTTTTTAAAATTGGTAATTTAAAATAATTTTTATTATTCTCAATATCAGACAAATTCTGGCCTTCGAAAGAATCAGAACCTAAAAAATTTATGTTTACATGTTGATGTCTTAATAAAATTTTTATTAATTCTAGACCTACGTATCCTGTCGTGCCTAAAACGGCTACATTAATCTTAGTTTTCATTAAAGTCTTATCTTTTGGAGAATTGGTAACTTCTTCGAGCTTTTGCTAGACCAGATTTTTTTCTTTCAACTACTCTTGGATCACGAGTTAAGAATCCAACTTTTTTAAGGGCTGGACGGTTTGAATTATCATAAATGCTTAAAGCTTTACTAATACCATGTCTTATTGCTCCAGCTTGACCAGATAATCCACCACCCTTCACTGAAGCCATTATTTCATAGTTGTTTTCAGCTTGAATAACATTAAGTGGTTGATTTACAACCATTTGTAATACAGGTCTGGAAAAATATTTTTCAATAGATTTGCCATTAATTTTAATTTCTCCATTACCTCTTTTGAGCCAAACTCTTGCTACTGAGTTTTTTCTTTTACCAGTGGCATAGGCTCTTTCTTTATTATCAAGCTTATTTACTATTGTTGTTTCTTGTTCTTCCATTTTTAAACCTTGTTTTTTCTATTCATTGTAGAAATATCTAGCATTTCTGGATTTTGGGCTTCATGTTTATGATTTGAGTCTCTATAAATTTTACAATTTGACAGTTGTTGTCTGCCTAGTGGACCAGAGGGTATCATTCTTTTTATGGCTAATTTAATTATTTCATTAGATTTATTTTTATCTTTCATTTTGTTTGGCGTAGTTTCTTTTATTCCACCTGGAAAACCTGTATGTCTATAATAGATTTTATTATCAGCTTTTTTTCCTTTTAATTGAACAAAGTCTGAGTTGATAATTATTAAATTATCACCGCAATCCTGGTTAGGGGTGTATTCAGGTTTATTTTTTCCTCTTAAAATATTTGCAGATATTACAGCAAGCCTGCCTAAAACGGCATCCTTTGCATCTATGATCATCCACTTTTTTTTAATTTCACTTTTTTTAAGAGAAAATGTTTTCATGCGGTGCCAAATACATATTATAAAAAATTAAGTCAATCATTTAATAAAAAAAACCCTCTATAAAGAGGGTTTTTTAAGTAATCTTATTGATTAATTATGCGGTAGCTGAGTCTTTCGTTGCAGCATTCCAGATAATTAAACCAAATAGAATTTTGTTAATAAAGTCTGCTAAATTATATATCCAGTTTAAGGTATCAGCATCAACTGATCCCATCATAAGACCAAATACATATCCTAGAGGATAAATAGCCCATCCAACTAATACAATTAATCTCATTGCATTAAATGCAGATGTTACAGACTCTTTAGTAGTTGCAGCTTGACTTGCTTCACCTCGGAAAATTTCCCAGATAATTACAGCCCAACCGATCATACCAATAATGAAACCAAGTAATACAGAAATATAACCTGCTTCACCTAGGTATCCACCAACTACCATTACAAGTGTACCAACTAGAAGTCTCCAGAAAGCTCCACTTGAAACAGCAGCTCCAGCGGCTACTAGAATTAAAAAGAATTCGACCATTTGAAGAGGTACAGTTAGAACCCAATCAATATATCTATATACTGTTGGAGATTCACCTGTTGCAACCCAAAAGTCTCTCATATACATGTAGTGTACAGCAGCGATAAAAGTAATTAATCCTGCTACTACCATTGAAGTTCTCCATTTTGCAGAAACTCTCATACCTTCATAAAAGAAGAAGATAGTTGAAGCCCACATTCCAATTGATACAATCCAGAATGTGATTCCTACAAAATCAGAACCAGCTAAAAAAGTGTCGGCAGCGAAAGCTGGTACTGCTATAAATGCTATAGTAGCAGCTATCATACCGAGTAGACTAGTCTTATTTAACATAAAAACTCCTTATAGTTTGTTTCCTTACTAATAAGATGAGGTTCATATATTTTAATTGACGAATAAGTTAAACACTTAAAATAGTTTTTTTTTTAATTTTTTTTGTATAAAATAAATATTTAAATTATTGAAATATATGTATTTTTTTTTATTTTTGATTAGTGCTAACTTTTAATTAAGTAATTTTCGCATATTTTTAAGAATCTGATGAACTTTTTTGGCAAAATCATTATCAATCAATGCATGAGTGTTATTACTATTATTTTTAGATAATTTTTTTGAATTAAGAATTTTGCTAGCTAATATTAATGAAGGGTTAGGATCCCCATTTTCATATAAAATTTCTTTTAGATTTTGGAGAAGTTTTAAATTATCCTTATTAAAATATCTAGTTCCTGCTCTACTCTTAGTTGATATTCCATCTATTCTTAATTTATTTGTTTTAGGATCAATGGAGTCCCAATATCTGATTATATGCTCTTTAAGGCCAATAACTTCAGAGGCCTCTCTAATATTCAGATATTTTTTAGTCATTATTATTTAAATTATTTATAAATTTTAAAATATTTTTACTAGCTTTAAATGTAATAACATTTCTATCTTCTATTATAACTTCTTTTTTAGTTTTTGGATTTCTCCCTATTCTACTTTTTTTTCTTTTTATTTTAAAAGTTCCAAAATTATGTATTTTGATAATTCCGTTTAATTGCAAACCCTCTATTATAATTTCTATAATATCATTAACAATATCTAAACATTCTTTTCTAGAAAAACCAAATTCTTTGTTCAGGGTATCTGCAATATCATCTCTTGAAACATTTTTATTGATGATCATATGTTTTTAATAGTGTTTATAATTTTTATATTTAATTTATTTAATATAGAATTATAACATTGGTTTATAGCATAACTAAATGCTAAAGGACTAGCACTACCATGACTTTTTATTGCAATTCCATTTAAACCTATAAGTGTAGCTCCATTATAAATTTCAGGATTAACTTCGTCTTTTAATTTTACTAAATCATTTTCTATTAATTTATAAGCTATTTTATTAGTAAATGATTTAGTAAAAATTACTCTTAATTTAGAAGTAATAAAATCAGATATTCCTTCAGCAGATTTAAGCATAATATTTCCTGTATATCCATCAGAAATTATTATATCACAATCTCCAGATGTTATTTTATTTGGTTCAATGAATCCAATAAAAAATTCATTTAAAAAACTTTTTGAAATTAAATCAGAAGCATCTTGCAAAAATTCTAATCCTTTGTTGTTTTCTGTGCCTATGTTGAGTATCCCAATCTTTGGTTTATTATTTTTCTCAATAATAGAAAAGTAACTATATCCCATTAGAGCAAATTGGAGTAAATTTGACGGAGTTACTGTAACATTTGCTCCCAAATCTAACATTAATGAATATTTTTTTTGATTGGGCACAAGTGAACAAATTGCAGGTCTGTCGATACCATGAATCATTCCAAGGATTAATCTTGATAGTATCATTATTGCAGCGGTATTTCCGGCAGAAACAAAACCTGAGTTTTGGTTTTGTTTAACATATTCAAGAGCCTTGTATATGCTACTATTTTTTCTATGCCGTAGTATAGTATTAGCATCATCAACATCCGTAACATTTTCATTTGTATCGATTATACTAAAATTTGTGATTTTTATTTTTTCATTTAAAATAATTGTTTCAATGATTTCTTTTTTGCCAAAAAGTATGATTTCAACATTTTTTCTATCTTTTAAAAATATTTCTATTCCCTTTAATACTTTGTAAGGGCTACTTTCACCTCCCATTGCATCAATAGCAATGGATATTTGTCTGCTAGACATTTTTAATTAATTTGTTTTATTTGATTTAGATTTAATTATTTGTCTACCTTTATACATTCCAGTAGATTTATCGATTCTATGAGATAGTCTAGGCTCTCCTGATTCCTTGTCTAGTATCACATTTATATGCTTTATTCCCAAATGCGATCTTCTCATATTTTTTTTCGAGTTACTTGTTTTTCTTTTAGGAACAGCCATAAAACCCCACATATGTGAATTTATAATATTTGCAAGATTTATTTTTTTAAAATCTAGTAATTATTAAGAAAAATAATTAAGTATTATTAATAAGAATTATGTATTTTTTTATAAATATTCCAGAATATTCTTGAGGCATTACTGATTTCCTCATCTTTAATAAAATCAAAATTACTAAAATATAATTCAAAATCATTATAATTATCATTATTTATATTTTCTGGAAATTTAGATAATCTAAAATAAAATTTTTTCACATAAGATTTTACATACTTGCCAATAGACATATCACCAATACCCTTTGTTCTTAATGACTCATCTAAGTCTGAAATAAACAACATAATCAAATTTTCATTTATATCTTTATAATTTACGATTTTGTTTTTAATATTTAAATTGATATAAATTATTAAAAGAATAGACACAACTTCAAAAGATGATTTGTAATTTTTTTCACTAAAGCAGTTGTTTTCTTTTAGAATAAAATTACTTTCCAACAATATTTTTTTATATGTATCATCTGCAATTTTTTTCTCAATGTTTTCTTTTTTTTTGAAATAATGTAATATCATCTTGTGAATAAACATATTATAACATTATTAGTTTTATTTTTCCTCACTAATTGTGATAATCAAACGATATATTCTGGAAAAATATTAAATCAAGAAAGTTTTAATAATTTAAATTATAAGAATAAAAATAATTTATTAAGCGAGTTGGGAAGGCCAAGTTATATTGATCCAATTACGAATAAATTTTTTTACTTTTCTGAGAAAAAACAAAAGAAAACAATTTTTCAAAAAAAAACTGATTTTAGTTTAGTTTTTGTATTCGAATTTGACAACGAAGGTATGATACTATCATCAAAAGTAATTGACCTTAAAAATAAAAATAATATCAAATTTATAAAAGAAGAGACTTCGAGTGAAGTTATAAGAAGGGGTTTGTTAGAAAAAGTATTTGGGGGAGTAGGCCCTCAACAAGAACTACCAAACTCCCCCTAAAATTTATAAGGATATTGCAGCAAGTAAAAGAAGAGCCACTATATTTGTAATTTTTATCATCGGATTAACTGCAGGACCTGCTGTATCTTTGTATGGATCACCAACTGTATCTCCGGTAACGGCTGCCTTATGTGCTTCACTACCTTTACCACCGTGGTTTCCATCTTCTATATATTTTTTCGCGTTGTCCCAAGCTCCTCCTCCAGCAGTCATACTAATTGCTACAAATAAACCAGTTATAATAACTCCTAGTAATAGAGCTCCTAAGCATGACAATGCAGCTGATTGACCTGCTATAAATAAAATTACAAAGTATACTACTATTGGCGATAAAACAGGTAATAAGGAAGGTATAATCATTTCCTTAATTGCTGATTTAGTTAAAATATCAACGCAAGTTCCATACTCCGGCTTTCCTTTGCCTTCCATGATACCTGGTATTTCTTTGAACTGTCGTCTTACTTCAAGTACAACGGAACCTGCAGCTCTTCCAACAGCGGTCATACTTAAAGCTCCAAATAAAAAAGGAAGTAGTCCGCCTAGAAGAAGTCCCACAACAACATAGGGGTTTGAAAGATCGAATGAAACTTCAATACCATAAAGTGGGCCACTTGGATCCTTAGCAAAATGCTCAAGATCTTCAGTGTAAGCAGCAAATAAAACAAGAGCTCCAAGTCCCGCTGAGCCAATTGCATAACCTTTTGTAACTGCTTTTGTTGTGTTTCCAACCGCATCTAAAGCATCTGTTGTTTTTCTAACATTATCATCTAAGTTAGACATTTCAGCAATACCTCCTGCATTATCAGTAACTGGACCATAAGCGTCTAAAGCTACAACCATTCCTGCTAGAGCTAGCATTGTTGTAACAGCTATTGCTATTCCAAAAAGTCCGGCTAATGAATATGTTGATATAATACCAGCAACAATAATAAGAGCTGGTAATGCTGTTGCTTCTAAACTTATTGCCAAACCCTGTATTACATTTGTTCCATGTCCAGTAGTTGAAGATTGAGCAATACTTTGAACAGGTCTATAGTTAGTTCCAGTATAGTATTCAGTTACCCATATAATTAAACCCGTAATTATCAATCCTAGTATTCCACATAAAAATAAAGACATACCTGTAAAACTAGTTTCAGTTCCTTCCACAACTAGAACATTATCCAGTCCAACAACATAGTCAGTAACAAAATACAAAAGAATGCCTGAAAGTATAGCGGATACAGCAAAGCCTCTATAGAGAGCTGCCATAATGTTATTGTTTTTACCTAATCTCACAAAATAAGTTCCTATAATACTTGTTAAAGCGCAAACACCCGCAATAGCTAATGGAAAAAACATCATAGTATATGAATTGCTTGCAAAAAAAATAGAAGCTAAAACCATTGTTGCCACAACTGTTACTACGTAAGTTTCAAATAAATCTGCAGCCATACCTGCACAATCTCCAACATTGTCACCTACATTATCGGCTATAACTGCAGGATTTCTTGGATCATCTTCTGGAATACCTGCCTCAACTTTTCCCACTAGATCAGCACCAACATCGGCACCTTTTGTAAAAATTCCCCCACCTAATCTTGCAAAAATAGAAATTAATGATGCGCCAAAACCAAGTGATACCAAAGGAGCAACTATTTCTCTATCAGGGAAAGAGCCTGAATTATGAAGTATGAAATAAAAAATTGCTATTGAGAGAAGAGCAAATCCAGCAACTAACATTCCTGTTACAGCACCGGCCTTAAAGGAAACAGATAAGCCTTCTGCAAGACTTTTACTAGCAGCCTGAGTAGTCCTTACATTTGAGCGAACTGAGATATTCATTCCTACGTAACCTGCGGCGCCAGAAAAAAAAGCTCCAATTAAAAAACCAATCCCAGATGCTAAATCAAATACTAACCAAATTAAAACAAATATAACTGCTCCTACAATAGCTATTGTTAAATACTGTCTGTTTAGATAAGCTCTCGCACCCTCTTGAATTGCGCTAGCAATTTCCTTCATTTTATCATTTCCAGTATCAAGAGATAAAATTTGCCTTGATGTTATTATGCCGTAAAGTACGGCAGCAAAACCACATAAAATGATTAATATTTGCATTGTTGTCATTAAAAACTCCTTAAAAAATGGGAGATATGTCAGAAACTTTTGAATAAATCAAGAAATTAGCGAAAATGATCAAATTCTTTGGGTATATTCAGTGTTTTATCTGAATCGTTTATGAGTTTAAATTTTTTTGATATTTTTCCCACTAAACTAACTTTAACTTTATTTTTATGTGAAATTTTAAAAATTTTTTCTCTATTTTTACTTTGAGCAATCATAATTAAATCGTAATTGTCACCTGTGTTTAAAATAGAATTCTGATTAATTAAATTTTGTTTTAAGATTTTTTCTAATTTTTTACTAATAGGGATTTTATTAATATCAATTTCGGCTTTATGCTTCTTATCTAACATTTTTTTTAAATCGCTAATAAAACCATCTGAAATATCCTTCATTGATTCTACGTAGTTACTTAACTTCGGACCAATCATACATGGTTTAGGATAAAAATATCGTTTAAGAAAATAATTTTTTGTTTTTATATTAATAATATCAATTTTTTTCTTTAGGATTTGTAAACCAACAAATGAGTCCCCTAAATTGCCAGTTATCCATATATCGTAATTAAAGTTAATTTTATTTTGTCTGATAATTTTGTTACTTTTTGATAAACCAAAAAAAGTTGATGAAATATGCAGTTTGTCAGATCTTGATAAATCACCACCGAGTAAATAAAAATTATATTTTTTTTGAAGTGCATATAACTCTTTAGTAAATAAATTTATCCATTTATGATTTATATACCTAGGTAAAAAAAGATTTAATGAATAAGCATATGGATCTGTTCCCATTGCAGATAAATCTGATAAATTTATTGTAACTATTTTTTTTGCGATTGATTTAGGGTCATCGTATTTAAAAAAATCTAAATTTTCTGATATTGAATCTGATGTAACAACAAGTTTTTTATTTTTAATTAATTTTATATATGAGGCGTCATTTTCGAAATTAAATGTACCTTGTTTGTTAAAATTCAATTTTTTTAAATAATTATTTATTATAATTTTTTCAGTAAATTTATTTTTTGATATTTTTTTTTTCATTTATATATTTCTGTATAATAGCGTTCATCAATTTAGTTTCTTTCAATGATACTAAACTCTTTGAAATATTTAAATAATCATCAAATATAATTTTGATTTTTTTATCTTCTTCAATTTCTAGTTCTGATATTAAAGCAAAA
>CACOIH010000005.1 GCA_902627245.1 uncultured Alphaproteobacteria bacterium | reverse complement strand
ATATTTTAGAATATAATAGGAAAAATAAATTTCATTTTGTAATAGATGACTCAAATAATAATTTAGCCTATACGCGCCCATCAATTAGAAAATTTTTAAAAGAAACCCCATCTAAAAATGTATCTGAAATAAAAAGTGAATTTAAAAATATAAAAAAATATTCTAATTCATACAAATCAATGATTAATGAAATTTTAATTAAAAGAGTATCAAAAATTGATATTGATTTTATAGAAATTGATTTTAAGAGTCTTACAAGTATTGATTCTTTAATTTCCGAAAAAATTATCAAAAAAATTTTTATATTTTTTAATGGCTATGAAGCTTCTTTAAGATCATCAAAAATACAAACATGCATTAATGAATTTAATAAATCTAATTTTAAACTGTATAATTTGAGAAGTATGTATATAAAAAAAGTTAATAATTCTCTCATTTTTGAAAAAAAAGGTAACTAATCACTTAAAATACTATTGTGTTTTTTTAATAAATTCCTATGTACATAATATAATGAAAAATATGAGCAAAAACGTTGTTTTATGGATAATAATAGGTCTATTATTGATAGTGCTTTTTAACCTATTTCAAGGAACAAGTTCTGATAGAAGTACTTCAAAAATATCATTTTCAGATTTTATGGCTGCCTCTGAAAGTGGCAATGTATCTGAAGTAAACATAAGTGGCAACAACGTTACAGGCTTTCTTAATGACGGTAGAGCATTTTCTACATATGCTCCTAACTACCCAAATCTTGTAGATAAACTTAATGAGAGAGGGGTTAAAATTACAGCAGAACCCTCAGATAGATCAATGCATCCGTTGCTAAGTGTGTTGTTATCATGGTTCCCAATGCTATTGCTAATAGGTGTCTGGATATTCTTTATGAGACAGATGCAATCTGGAGGGGGCAAGGCAATGGGTTTTGGAAAATCAAAAGCAAAACTACTAAACGAAGCGGTGGGTAAAGTAACCTTTGATGATGTTGCAGGTATAGATGAAGCTAAGCAAGAATTAGAAGAAGTTGTTGAATTTTTGAAAGACCCACAAAAGTTTTCTAGATTGGGCGGCAAAATACCTAGAGGTGCTCTTTTAGTAG
The DNA here is from genome assembly GCA_902627245.1 of uncultured Alphaproteobacteria bacterium. Classification (GTDB taxonomy): domain Bacteria; phylum Pseudomonadota; class Alphaproteobacteria; order HIMB59; genus CACPNW01. The sequence goes on along the minus strand of CACOIH010000005.1, from coordinate 66,926 downwards.
GACCCCCTGGTACCGGTAAAACATTATTAGCTAGGGCTATTGCCGGAGAAGCTAACGTGCCTTTCTTTTCAATATCGGGTTCTGATTTCGTAGAAATGTTCGTTGGTGTAGGTGCCAGCAGAGTTAGAGATATGTTTGATCAAGGTAAAAAAAATGCTCCCTGCATAGTCTTTATAGATGAGATCGATGCAGTTGGTAGGCATAGAGGCGCAGGACTTGGTGGCGGTAATGATGAAAGAGAGCAAACCCTAAACCAACTTTTGGTTGAAATGGATGGATTTGAAGCTAACGCTGGAGTAATAATAATTGCTGCAACAAATAGGCCGGATGTTCTTGACCCTGCATTACTTAGACCAGGCAGATTCGATAGACAAATCACAGTTTCTAATCCCGATGTTATGGGAAGAGATAAGATTTTAAAAGTACACATAAAAAAAATAAAAGTATCACCCAAATTTGACTCAAAAATTATCGCAAGAGGCACACCTGGATTCTCTGGTGCAGATCTTGCTAATTTAGTTAACGAAGCTGCGCTATTAGCCGCAAGAAAAAATAAAAGGATGGTGACATTAGAAGATTTTGAAAATGCTAAAGACAAAGTTATGATGGGAGCAGAAAAAAGATCTATGGTCATGTCTGAAGACGAAAAAAAACTTACTGCCTACCATGAAGCAGGACACGCAGTTGCAACATTACATTCCCCAGCATCTGATCCAATTCACAAAGCTACTATTATTCCTAGAGGTAGAGCTTTAGGGATGGTAATGAGATTGCCTGAGAAAGATCAACTGTCTATGAGAAAAGATCAAATGAAAGCCCACTTATTAATTGCTACAGGTGGGAGAATTGCCGAAGAGATGATTTTTGGTAAGGATAAAATTACCAATGGTGCAGCAAGTGATATACAAATGGTTACTAACTTATCCAAGAAAATGGTTACTGAGTGGGGCATGAGTGAAAAACTTGGAAGATTAAGATACAATAGTGATAGTGAGGAAGTATTTTTGGGGCATTCCGTTGCTCAATCTAAAAATTTATCTGACTCAACAGCCAAACTAATTGACGAAGAGGTAAGATATCTTGCTGAAGAGGCCGAAAATAACTGTAAAAAAATATTAAAAGATAATATCGAGGAACTTCATATAGTAGCTAAGGGTCTTCTAGAGTATGAAACACTATCAGGAGAAGAAATAAAAGACTTAATAAAGGGTATTAAACCCACAAGAGACGATTACGACAATAACGATTTTGATACTCCTAAAAACACCTCACCCTCAGTACCAAAAACTGGTGGATCAGCTACAGCTCCTATAAACTAATTTTTTAAAGACTTCACATTATTTATTTTTTTTAATAAAAGACTTAAATGTCTAAAATATTTGGCACTGATGGAATAAGGTGTTTCGTAAACAAAGAGCCTTTATCAGCAGAAACATGTCTTAAGATTTCAAAGTCAGTTGCTTATGTTTTAAGAAATAAAAATAATCAGAATAGCAGGGTAGTAATCTGTAAAGATACAAGACTATCTGGATATCTTTATGAACCTCTTGTTACTGCTGGTTTTATTTCTATGGGTATGGATGTAATTCTTGTAGGTCCATTACCAACTCCAGCCGTTCCATTAATGATTAAAACTTTAAGAGCTGATATTGGTGTAATGATAACAGCATCACATAACACTTATGAATACAATGGTCTAAAATTTTTTGATAGTGATGGATTTAAACTGAATACAAATATTGAAAAAAAAGTTGAAAATATTGTTTTGGATAATAAAAAATATTCAAAAGTTACAAATAATACTTACATTTCTGGTAATGCTAAAAGACTAGAGGATGCTTCAGGACGATATTCAGAATATTTAAAAAGCACCCTAAATAAAAATATTATTAAAAAGAAACTTAAAATTGTTTTAGATTGTGCAAATGGTGCAACTTACAATATTGCTCCGAATTTATTTTGGGAATTAGGTCATAATGTTATTACTATTAATAATAATCCTGATGGAAAAAATATTAATAAACATTGTGGTGCTGTTGATACTTTAGATCTTGCAAAAAAGGTAATTCAGGAAAAAGCTGACATAGGTTTTGCTTTTGATGGAGATGGAGATAGAATAATTGTTATAGATGAAAAAGGAAGAGAGATTGATGGTGACAAAATAATAGCATTGTTTTGTAAAAATTTTATAAAGCCTAAAAATAAAACAAAAGAGTATGATGTAATTATTACAGTTATGTCCAATATGGCGCTAGAAAAATATTTATCAGAAAAATTAAAACTAAAAATTAAAAGGACTGCTGTAGGTGATATAAATGTAATTAATCAGATGAAAAAAAATAATTCATTAATTGGAGGTGAACAATCAGGTCATATTATTATGTCTAAGTTTTCCAATTCCGGAGATGGAATACTGGCTGCACTTAAAATTATTGAAATTATGATTTTACATAAACAAAATTCAAGTAATCTTTTTAATTTATATAAAGATTTTCATCAAGAAAAAGCTAATTTATTGTATAAAATTAAAACCCAAAAAATGTTAAATATGATTAATAAAATAAAGAATGATAAGTCATTTAATAATAAAAATATCAGATCGTTAGTAAGGCTATCAGGAACTGAACCATTAGTTCGTATATTGGTTGAAGGAGAAAACAAAAATTTCATAAAAGAAAAATGTAATTTAATTAAAGAGAAAATTAGGCCATATCTTGATTAATAAATTCTTAATTCCACCTGGTTTCAAAGATAGTTTAACTTTTGATACATTTATTGAACATCAATTTAAAAACCTAATTATAAATTCATTTAGGGAAAATGGTTTTAGCCTTATTAAGACGCCCTTAATTGAATTCAGCAACAACCTAGATAATAATACACTTGCATTAAAAACGAATAAAAATCAAAAAAAATTAAGTATTCGAAATGATATTACACCACAAATTATTCGTATTGCCTCCTCAAGATTAACAAATAAAAAAAGACCTCTTAAACTTTGTTACTATGGTGAAGTTGTTAGAAAAAATGGATCAATACTAAGGCCAGAAAGACAATTCCAACAAGTTGGAGCAGAAATTATCGGTTCAGAAAGTTATAAAGCAGATGTTGAGATTATTAACCTCGCATATGATAGCTTAAGAATAATTGGTGTCAAAAACATTGTCATTGAAATATCAGCACCTTTTTTTTTGGATAGTTTACTAAACAATATAAAAAATTTAAAAATCAAAAAAAAACTAAAAGAACTAATCAGACATAAAGATTTGAACAGTTGTATTGAAATACTAGACAATAAAAAACTAATTGATAGCTTTAAAATATTACATTCCTGTACAGGGGACATAAAAACTAAGACAACAAAAATTGCACAATTAGGTAAAGTCATTGGGTTTGAAATGGAAACAAAAAGATTATTAAAAATAGCAAATATGATCAAAATTTCAAAAAATGATTCAGTAAATATTGATCTATTTGAACTTCAGAAAAATAAAAAATATTACCAAGGAATTAAATTTACTTTTTTTGCTAAGGGGGTTAGGGGTGAAATAGCTGGTGGCGGTAGATACAACTTAAAATATGAAAATAATGAAGAGACAGCTATAGGTTATACATGTTACATGGATAGTATCTTGCGTGCTTCATCATTTGAAAATAAGAATAAAAAAATATTAATCCCATTTGATACAGATAATAAGACTAAAAATACATTAATCCAACGTGGTTTTACAATATTTAAAGTATTTGACGAAATTATTGACTTAAAATCAGAGACAAAAAAATTTGGAATAAAGTATTTTCTTGATAATAAAAAAGTTAAAAGATTATAATGTATTACACTATAGTTGGTACACAATGGGGTGATGAAGGTAAAGGTAAAATTGTTGACTGGTTATCGTCTAATGCAGACCTTATTGTAAGATATCAGGGTGGAAATAATGCAGGTCATACAATTAAAGTTGACAAAAAAGTTTATAAATTAAATTTATTACCCTCTGGAATTATAAATAATAAAAAATGTGCAATAGGAAATGGTGTTGTATTAGATCCATGGGCATTAATTAAAGAAATAGATAATTTAAAAGAAAATGGAATAATTGTAGATCATACAAACTTATTTTTAGCAGATAATATTTGTTTAATTTTACCTATTCATAAATCACTTGATCAAATTAATGAAAAATTAAGAGGTCAAAAAGAATTGGGCACAACAAAAAAAGGAATTGGACCAGCTTATGAAGATAAAGTTGGAAGAAGAGCGATACGGATCTGTGATTTAAAATATCCAAAATTACTAAAACAGAAAATAGATAATTTACATGCTTACCACCATGAAAAACTTATAAAATATAATGTTAATATTGAAGATTATTATGAAGAGCTTTTAGATATGTCAGAATATCTCTATAAATTTAGTGTTCCATTGTGGAAAATAATAAATAACTTAGATAAATTCAAGAAAGTAGTATTTGAAGGAGCGCAAGGATCAATGTTAGACATTGATTTTGGAACCTATCCGTATGTAACATCATCAAATACAATATCTGGACAGATATTTTCAGGAACTGGGTTTAGCAATAGAAATAATCATAAGATCTTGGGAATCACAAAAGCATACACAACAAGAGTTGGATCAGGACCGTTTCCTACAGAATTGATTGACAATATAGGTGAATACTTAGGTGAAAAAGGACAGGAATTTGGCACTGTTACTAAAAGAAAAAGAAGATGTGGTTGGTTTGATAGTGTGCTTTTAAAACAATCAATTAAATTAAATGGAATTACAGACATAGTTTTAACAAAATTAGATGTGCTTGATGAGTTAAAAGAAATAAATATTTGTATAGGATATGATATTGAAGGTAAAATATATGATTACCTGCCTAGTGAAGAATTTCTCTTTGATAAAATAAAACCCATATACAAAACTGTCGATGGATGGCAAACGTCAACAGCGGGAATAAATAGTTTTAAGGATTTACCTAATAAAGCTATTAAATATATTAATAAACTTGAAGAATTAATGGAAACAAAAGTATCAATTGTATCAACAGGCCCGGATAGAAAAGAGACTATTGATATAAATGGAATCTTATTGAATATTTAAAATCTCTTTTTGCAATTTCTCAAGAGCTTTTTCCTCAATCTGCCTAACCCTTTCTCTACTTATATTGTACTTTTTACTTAGTTCTTCGAGTTTATGTGGCCTCTCTTGAAGTTTTCTTAGCTTTATTATTTCTATTTCTCTTTCATTTAATACCGTTAGAGCTTTGTTAAAAAGACTTCTGCGATAATCAAATTCATCTTTTTTTTCATATATTTTGTCTTGAGTTTCATTTTTATCCTCTATTAAATCCTGCCACTCTGTATCATTTTCTTCACCTAACTTGATATTTAATGATTGATCAGATGTAAAAAGCCTATTTTCCATATCCATTACTTCACCTTCCTTTACATCCAACCTAGTTGCAATCTCTCTAACATTTTCAGGAGACAAGTTTCCTGTTTCTATAGAATTGAGTTGATTTTTCATTTTTCTCAAATTGAAAAAGAGTTTTTTTTGTGCTGCCGTTGTTCCAATTTTTACCAATGACCAACTATGTAATACATATTCCTGAATTTGGGCGCGTATCCACCACATTGCGTAAGTAGCAAGTCGAAAACCTTTTTCTGGATCAAATTTTTTTACTGCTTGCATTATTCCGACGTTACCTTCTGAAATCAAATCAGTGACAGGAAGTCCATAACCTCTATAACCCATAGCAATTTTTGCAACTAGTCTCAGATGACTTGTAACTAATTTGTGTGCGGCATCTGAGTCACCATGCTCTTTATATCTCTTTGCAAGCATGTACTCTTCTTCGGCAGTTAGCATTGGAAATTTTTTAATTTCCTGAAGATATGTAGCTAAGTTACTCTCTCCAGATAGTATTGGTAAATTCATGACAAGCCTATAGCATAATTATAAAAATATTTAATATTTAAGCAATAAATCTATTAAATTCTTAAAATCTTTAGGTAAATCAACGTCAAAAATCATCCTTTTATTAGTAGAAGGATGTTCAAAACCCAAGTGATAAGCATGCAATGCTTGTCTTTCAAAGTTCCTTAAAATCATAAATTTATTAAACGTATTTTTATCTTTGCCAAATTGATTAATTTTACTTTTACCATAGATCTTGTCACCAACAATTGGAGAATTTCTAGAAGTTAGATGAAGTCTAATTTGATGCGTTCTTCCAGTATGTAAATGGCAGTCAACTATACTAGCAATACCAAAAGTTTTTTCTAATTTAATATCGGTTTTAGAATATTTTCCAAAGCCCTTATTATTCAAACTCATTTTTTTTCTATTTTTTCTATTTCTCTCTATGTACCCTTCAATTGATTGATTATCAGGGGTTCCCCAAACTATTGCTTTATATCTACGAGATATGGTATGCTCTTTGAATTGTTTGGCTAAATTAATATGAACATTATTATTTTTTGCAACAACAAGAATTCCACTAGTATCTTTATCTAAACGATGGACTATTCCTGGTCTCGCATTATCATCTAAATTACTTAGTTGATTATTAGTGTAATGCATAAGAGCATTCACAAGAGTACCACTTTCGTTTCCAGGGGCTGGATGCATGACTAAATTTGGAGGTTTATTTATAACGATTAAATCTTCATCTTCAAAAATAATGTTTAAGTCAATATTTTCAGCTGAATGTTTTTTTTCTTGTTTCAAGATAATATTTATAGAGTAATTTTCATTTTCTTTAGTTATGTAAGATGGATCTTTAATTTCCTTTCCATCACGACTTACATTACCATTTAATATTAAAGTTTTTATTTGTGTTCTTGAATATCCTTCTAATTTTAAAACGAGCACTTTATCTAATCTTTGTGAACTTAATTGTTTATTTATAGTTAATTTAAGATTATAGAATTCGTTCATGTCTCAAAAAATTCTTAAATTTATTGTAATATTTTTAGGTATATTAATTGTTATTTGTTTTTTAGCTCTTGTTTATGGTTTGTATATAAAAACAACAAAAAAACAAAGCAATTTAGAAACAAATTTAATTGATTACAGTTTAAATTTAGAAAAAGGGCATAAAATTACAGATATAGATATGATTGATAATAATAGGATTTTATTTACAATAAAAAATAATGATAAAGTTTATGCTTTGATATATGATATACAAACATCAAATATTACAAAAATAGATACAGCTAATGAATAAAGATAATAATTTTGAAAATAATTTAAAAAAACTTGAGTCTATTGTAGAGAAATTAGAAAATGGTGAAGTTGATTTAGAAGAATCTGTAAAACTTTATGAAGAAGGAATGAATTTAAAAAAAGCATGTGAAGAAAAGTTAAAAAGTATTGAGAGCCAAATTAAAAAAATTAAGCAAGAAAACAATAAAGTCACAAAAGAAGATTTTAAGTAATTTTCAAATTTGAGTAAAAATCTAAAAATAAGACTTGATCAGCTTTTAATTGATAGAAACTTAGCTGAAACTAAATCAAAAGCCCAATCTATGATTATGGCTGGCCAAGTTTATGTAAACGATAAAATTATTACTAAAAGTGGTAACAGTTTTAATGAAAACTCGAAAATTAAAATTAAACAGCTTCACCCTCCATGGGTATCAAGAGGTGCATTCAAATTGCTGAAAGCGATTGATCATTTTAAGATTGATATTGAAAATAAAATTTGCCTAGATATTGGTTCATCAACTGGTGGCTTCACAGAAGTTCTTTTAAAAAAAAACGCTCAAAAAATATATTCTATTGATGTTGGTACAAATCAACTTCATGAAAAATTAAAAAAAGAAAAAAAAATTATCAGTTTAGAAAATTTAAATGCTAAATATTTAGATAACTCAATAATTCATGAAAAAATTAATTTAGTAGTCTGTGATGTTAGTTTCATAAGTTTAACAAAAGTTATAGAACCAAGCTTGAAGCTTTTATCAAGTAAAGCTGAGATTATTTCACTAATTAAGCCGCAATTTGAAACTAATAAAATAAATTTGAAAAAAGGTATTGTGAAAAGTCCACTGATTCATGAACAAGTATGTAATGATATATCGAATTGGTTTAAAAAAACCATTAAGGCCGAAGTTGTAGGTTTGGTTGAAAGTCCAATAACTGGACCAAAAGGAAATAAAGAATTTTTGATTTATAGTGTTTTAAAGAAATCTTAAACAATGATCAGCTATAGTTGTGGCAACCATTGCTTCACCAACAGGAACAGCTCTTATCCCAACACATGGATCATGACGACCTTTAGTTGATATTGTTGTTTCTTTTAATTTTGTATTAATTGTTTTTTTTGTCGATAATATTGAACTTGTCGGTTTTACTACAAATCTTGTAATTAATTCTTGGCCAGTTGTAATTCCCCCAAGAACTCCACCATTATTATTTGATAAAAAAAATGGTTTTTTATTTTTAATTCTCATTTCATCAACATTAGAAATTCCAGTTTCATAAACACCACTAAACCCACTTCCCATTTCTACACCCTTAACAGCATTAATAGACATCAATGCTTTAGCTATATCGGAGTCTATTTTTTCATAGACAGGCTCTCCCAGTCCAGCAGGCAAACCTTTTACTCTAATTTCTATTATTGCTCCTAGGGATGAGCCAGATTTTCTTGCAATTTGTATTTCTTTTTCCCATGTTTTAATAATATTTTTATCTGGACTCCAAAAATTATTTTTAGGAATAAAACTATTATTCCAATTTTTATAATTAATCTTATGATTACCAATTTGTACTAAAGCACCTGTAATCACTACTTGATTTTTAACCTTAACTTTAATTATTTTTCTTGCTATTGCTCCTGCTGCAACTCTCATTGCAGTCTCTCTGGCACTAGATCTTCCTCCACCTCTATAATCTCTTATGCCATACTTCTTCCAATAAGTATAATCTGCATGACCTGGTCTAAATTTACTTTTAATGTCTCCATAATCTTTTGATCTTTGATCTTGATTGTAAATAATTAGAGAAATAGGATGACCTGTTGTTTTTCCTTCAAAAGTTCCAGATAGTATTTCAACTCTATCCTCTTCTTTTCTTTGAGTTGTAAATTTCGACTGACCTGGTTTTCTTTTATCTAAATAGGGTTGAATATCTTTTTCAGTTAAGTTTATGTTTGATGGAACTCCGTCAACTACACATCCTATAGCCTTTCCATGACTTTCTCCCCATGTTGTAAAACTAAATATTTTTCCTATACAATTAGAAGTCATTTTTTTGAATTTTTAAATTCTCCTAATAATTCAGAAACACTCTCACTTTCATCTACAGCAACCATCCCTACAGTATGATATCCGCAGTCTACATGTTGTATTTCACCAGTTACAGCACTTCCAAGTTCACTTAACAGGTATAAAGCTGAGTTTCCAACATCTTGTTGATTTACATTTCTTTTAAGAGGCGCATTTAGTTCATTCCATTTTAAAATGAATCTAAAGTCTCCTATTCCTGAGGCTGCTAAAGTTTTTATTGGTCCAGCACTGATGGCATTAACCCTAATATTTTTTTCTCCTAGATCAACAGCCAAATACCTTACACTTGCTTCTAGAGCAGCTTTTGCAACTCCCATAACGTTGTAATGTGGCATTACTTGTTCTGATCCATAATAAGTAAGAGTCAAAATTGATCCGCCATCGTTCATTAATGGCTCTGCAAGCCTGCATGCTTCTGTAAAAGAATAACATGATATATGCATAGTTTGCTTAAAATTTTCGGAAGTAGTATCATAATACTTACCTCTTAACTCATCTTTATTTGAAAAACCAATTCCGTGAACAAGAAAATCTAATTTACCCCATTTATTTTTTAGAATTTCAAAAACATTTTTCATACTTTCTGAGTCTGAAACATCACATGGTATTATTACGGATGAACCAATTTCATTAGCAAGAGGCTCAACTCTTTTCTTAAGAGCTTCACCTTGATATGTAAGAGCTATTTCAGCACCTTGTTCAGCTAGTTTTTTAGCAATACCCCATGCAATAGATCTATCGTTAGCTACTCCCATAATAAGACCTTTTTTATTTTGCATTAACATATTGTAAATCAGTGTTTTTTTTAAAATATAATTATATATACTTATAAAAATTAATAATCATACTTATAATATGTCAACTGAGCCAAATTTTATAAATTCTGATGTAAATCCACTTTCTTTATTTAAAGAATGGTATGAGGATGCAAAAAAAAGTGAAATAAATGACCCCAATGCTATGAATCTAGCAACAATTTCTCCGAATGGAAAGCCTAGTTCAAGAATAGTTTTGCTGAAATCTTTCAATGAACAAGGTTTTATATTTTATACAAATTCTAATAGTAAAAAAGGTAAGTCCATCAAAAATAACACAAATGTAGCTTTAAACTTTCACTGGAAATCATTACTAAAACAAATAAGAATTGAAGGTACTGTTTCTATAGTTGAAAATTCTGAAGCTGATAAATACTATAACTCAAGACCTTTAGGAAGTAGGATTGGGGCCTGGGCTTCTAAACAATCTGAAGAATTAGATGACAGATCAACATTACTAAATAGAGTGGAAGAATATGAGAAAAAATTTGAAAAAACCAATATTAGCAGACCAGCACATTGGAATGGATACCTTGTAAATCCTAATTTAATTGAGTTTTGGCAAGACATGCCTTTTAGACTACATGATAGAGTGGAATTCAAAAAACAAAAAGATAGCTGGATTTCAAGAAAATTATATCCTTAATTATTTTCTTCCCATTTTTTTAAAATCCAAGAACTAGAGTTTGATTTATTTTCTCCACCTACGCCCCACAAAGTTTCTATATTGTTATTTTTGCAAAATACTGATTCAGGAGTAGATTTATTATTTCTATCTCCACCATTAGCAAATTTGATTGTATAATCAGGATATTTTTTTATTACTTTTTTCATACCATCAATACATGTATTATCAATCTCACCACATACAATTACATCAATTACATTCTTTAGGGCACTCATTATAATTTTTCTTTCTTCAAAAGGAAGAAAAGCTTTACCCTTCTTATTTTGTAACCATTTATCAGAATTTAAAAGAACTACAATTTTTCCATATCTACTAGCTTCTTCTATTAATTTAATATGTCCACTATGGACTGGATCAAACCCTCCACTTACAAGTATAATTTTATCCATTTCTCTCTCTCCAGCTTTGAGGGTCATTTAAAAATTCTTTTAAGCTATGAATTTCAGTTTCAGTATAAACATTATTTTTTTCAAGATATGTAATTATATTTTTCCAAGTGCAAAGTGAATGTAATTTTACATTTAATTTAGACAAATCAGATTTTTCAAAATCAAAAATATCGTAATAAAAAATTACAAATATATCTTTTACTATTAAGTTAGCGTCACGAATTGCATTTACAAAAGTAATTTTACTGCCTCCATCTGTTGCTAAATCTTCTACTAGAAGTGTAGATTGATTTTTTTTAAATTCGCCTTCAATTTGTTTATTAATACCAAATCCCTTTGGTTTCTTTCTAACATAAATCATTGGTTTTTTTAACTTTTGAGAAATAAATGCTGCATAAGGAATCCCTGCAGTTTCTCCTCCAGCAATTAACTCGTTGTCTATTTTCTTTTCCTTTAAATATTGAATTGATTTATCAACTATAAATTCTCTTTCTTCTGTAAATGAGATAATTTTTCTACAATCAACATAAACAGGACTTTTTAAACCTGATGTAAGGGTAAAATAATCTTTAAAAGAAAAATTAACAGATTTAATATCAACTAATATTTTAGCAATTTCTTCAGACATCTATCAAGTAATTTGAGCTATATGTTCTATTGAAAAATTTCCTGGAACGATCATGACAGGAACTCTCAAATTTGTGATTTCATTTGTAACAAGTGAATTTATAATTGGCCCTGGATCTTTGCTATTTAGGTCAGTTTTTGCAGCTAGGACAAGAACATTAATTGTTTTTTCCTCATCTATTAATTTTTTTAATTCTGATATAGTTTCACCCTCTCTTAATGACAAAGCAGGAAGGTCACCAGTCTTGTCTTTAACAAATGAAGCAGCTTTTTTAAGCATTCTTTCTGCTTCTTCCCTTGCCTCTTCTTTCATAATTTCTGAAACTCCCTTTGTTGTTAGAACATCGGGAGGTTCAATGAAAGTAGCAATTATGATTTTTCTTCCAGTTTTTTTTGATCTTGCGCAAGCATACTCCAAAGCAACATTCATCTCTTCTGAGTTATCAGCAATTACTAAGATATATCGTTCTTCTTTCATTACCCTCTCCTAAACAAAGTAGCTGCAATTAAACCAGATAAGATGGAAAAAATTATTACAAATACTCCATAAGTAGCAGCTCTATTTCTGGCAAATTCGTATATGTCACTACCAATACCTGTTTTTCTGACAACGATTTTTTTTTGATCTTTATTCATTATTGTTTTGTGTTTTATATAATAAATATCAACATAATAAACACCAGGAATTGTATTTGGTGGAAAAAAAACGCTTGTTTGAAATAATTTATCTTTAAATGTCTTCATTTCAAATTCTTTATAAAACAATTGTTTTTTTTTTATTCTTACAAAATTTTCATTCCAAATTTCTTGATCATTTTCAAAAATAAAGTTTTGATCGAACGTTTTATTATTTAAAATTTTATCAAAATTTAAGTCATCATTTATTTGAATTGAATTTGGAAGTATATCATCAATCATATTAGTAGATGATAAAAAGAACAAAGTTGGAATTTTACTATAAGTAATTTGTTTGTTATTTATCCAAACACCAAAATACCTTTCCTTTTTTTGAATTTTCATTTTTGACAGAGGTCCTTTAATTGTTAAGAGCGTATCATGATCATTTTGCAATAATCCAAAAATTATTACTTCTTTACCATCAAAATCGGTTTTAATTTCAATATTATCTTCTGATAGATCAAAATATACTTCCTCAGCATTAACACCTAAAAAAATAAATACTGAACTAAGAATAACAATTAAATATTTATGTAATACTCTCATTTGTTCGATTTTTTTTCTAAAATAAAGAACTCTAAGTAAAATCCTAAAACAGCAAATATAAATACTAATAAAAAAGATAATTTTTCTATTAATAAATCTATTACCAAATTATCTTTTTGAAATATCATATAAATAGGGATTATAATTGAAAATATTAAGATACTTAGCTGTGTAAATTTTTCATTTAAAAGAACATTATTAATGAAGATATAAATATTTTTTTTCATTACAATTTTAAAATAATACCAGTTATATAATTTTATTGACAGATTAATTACGATTAATACAATTAAAAGATACTCAAATTCTATTTTTATATGGCCAATGTTTATAAAAATAAAATAAATAAATATTAAAAATAAATTTATTAAATTTATGAAATAATTCAAATGACCCATCATAGAATTACTAAAGAAAATAAATCACTTGGCTGTAAAACTAGATCAGTAAAAATTTTTCCACAAACCGCTAAAACTAGTATTGCAAGTATACCTCTTAAATATTCTGCTTTTAATCTTGAGCCTAATATTACCCCAATTTGAGCACCTATTACCCCACCGAATATCATTAATGCTGATAAAACTACGTCTACATTATAATTGATGTATGATTGAAAGAAAGTTGCATTAGCAGTAACAAATATAATTTGAAATAAAGATGTTCCAACCACAACGCTTGTAGGCATCCCTAAGATATAAACCATTGCAGGAATCATGATAAATCCACCCCCAACTCCCATCATTGCTGACATCACACCAACTACAAATCCAATAAGAACTGGTGGAATTGCACTAATATATAATTTTGAACGATGAAACCTAACTTTAAATGGAAGGCCATGAAACCAGGAATGTTGGTGTAGTTTTTTTCTTTTTAAGCTTCTTGACCTGTACTGTTTTATGGTTGTCCTAGCACTTTCAAATGCCATACTAAAACCAACAAAGCCTAAAAAGAAAACAAATAGTAATTGAATAACCAAATCTATTTGACCATAATTCTTTAAATAATTAAATAAATTTACTCCAACTGTTGATCCTACCAAGCCTCCAGTTAAAAGAAAGATACCCATCTTAATATCTACATTCTTTTTTCTCCAATGTGCTATTACTCCAGAAACAGATGTTGCTAATACATGTGGAGCCTCAGAACCTACAGCAACTACTGGAGGTATACCTAAAAAAATAAGTAGAGGAGTCATCAAAAATCCACCACCAACACCAAAAATTCCTGAAAGAATTCCTATACTCATTCCAATAAATATTATTAAAAAAATATTTACATTCATTTCAGCTATTGGAAGATATATTGACATATTATGGTTTAATTTTTTATATATTTAATAGTTCTTAAGTACAATTATATTTGCTTTTAGAAAACTAAATAAAATAATTCAAAAAGATAATGCCAATATAGCTTACAAAACCAACACTTAATGCTGCTGAGAAACCTACATAAAACGGCCTTATACCTAAGCTCCTTAATGATACTAAGTTTGTACTTACACCAACTGCTGCCATAGCTATAGCAAGAGAATACTCAGCTAGTAATTTAATATAATTAATAATAGATTGCCATTGGTAGTCAGAAAGCATTCCAAAAGCTTGGTCAGCACTTTGAATACCATAGTCTCCAACTGATCTAATTAATCCCATAAAGATAAAACCAATTATAAATAGAGGAAACATTGATAGAATTGATGGTTTAACATTTTTATTATCGACATTATTTTTTAAATATAAATAACTAATAAATGGTATTACAATTATCATACTAATATTTCTTACAAGTTTTGTAATTGTCGCAATATCCATAGTGGTAGGAGATCTGTATTGCTCTGCATAAATTAATCCAGCACCAGCAACCTGAGCTGTTTCATGAATTGATGTACCTAAAAATAATCCAACTGATAGTTCATCACCATTAAATAGATAATGTGCTAAAAATGGATATATAAACATAGCAATTATTCCAAATATAGTAATATTAGCAATTGCATATGTTACCTCTTCTTTATTAGCATTTATTGCGGGGCTAGTAGCAACTATCGCTGAAGCACCACATATACTTGTACCAACTGCAATTAGAGAACCAATTTTTGAAGGAACATCTAAAAATTTACAAAAATACTTAACAAGTAAAATTGAAATAATAATACAAGCTATAATTAAAGGTACACCAATAACTCCTACTTTTAAGATATCCAAAAGTCCTAATCTAATCCCAAGGCAAATTATTCCTAATCTAAGAATAAATTTTAGAGAAAATTTTATTCCTTCAGAAAATATAGAGGGAATAGTAATAATGTTTCCGATTATCAGACCGATTATTATTGAGAGCATAATTGGAGAAATTGGACTTTTATTTAAATTTAATACCTCACTTCCTATAAATTTACTTATATATATTCCGGCATATGCAATTATAAAACTAAAAAAAACACCAGGGAAGATTCGATGTATTGAAAAAGACATTATGTTATCTTTTTTATAGAAAAAAATAATTATTCAAATACATTATTCAACATTTATTTTCTTTGCATTAATTAAGTCTTCTTGAGTGTTTATATTAAAAAAATTTTTTTCTTGATCATCACTAAAATCTACAAATTTATATTTATGTTTTTTTACCCAAAGCATAATTTTACTATTTTCTAATTTTAATTCTTTTTCTAAACTCTTCAAAAGAGATACATGCCACATCGCAATAACTGGATGATGTCTATTATTTGATCTTGCTATGAGTATCTCTGTGCCTGAGGAATATGCTGATAAAAATTTATCAAGTAAGTTATTGGGTAAAAAAGGTGTATCACTTGGTACAGTAAATAACCATTCTTTCTCTAATCGGTTATTTGTTATCCATAGAATTGATGCATGTATTCCAGCTAAAGGGCCAAGAAAGCCCTCAAATTTATCTTCAACAATAGTCTGATTTAAGTTTTTAAATTCATCAAGGTTATTGGCGTTTATAATTATGTCATTACTAAAATTACTTAATGTCTTAATAATTTGATTTAAGATACTTGTACCACAAATTTTAGTAAAAGTTTTGTAGCCTCCACCAAATCTTCTAGATTGACCGCCTGCTAGAATTGCAAATAATATTTTTTCTTTATTAATATTCAATTCTTTCTTCTCCTGAAAGAGCTAAATATTTTTTACCTTTTGCTCTTCCAATTAGTGTTAAGTTAGACCCTTTTGCTAGCTCCACACCCCAAGCTGTAAAACCAGATCTAGATATTAATATAGGAATTCTCATTTTAATTGTTTTAATAACCATCTCACTAGTTAATCTACCTGTTGTATAAAAGATTTTATTTGATGAACTTATTTTTTTTAAGAACATATATCCAGCAATTTTATCTACAGCATTATGTCTGCCTACATCCTCCATATAAATCAAAGGTTTATTATTTTGAATTATCGCACATCCATGAATGGCTCCTGCTTCTATGTATAGGCTTGGAGTTAAAGTAATTTTTTTTGAAATTTCATAGATCCATTTATGTTTTATTTTTCTCTTTGATTTTAATTTAGTTTTTTTAATTTCATCATATATATCGCCAAAAACTGTTCCTATCGCACAACCACTAGTTGTAATTTTTTTCTTTAATTTATTTTCGTAATTAGTTTTTCTTTTTGTGCGTACAACAACAACATTCAACTCTTTGTCAAATTCTACCTTTGAAATTTTGTCACTTCTTTTGAGCATATTTTGATTGAGTAAATATCCTATCGCAAGATATTTTGGATGATCACCAATTGACATTAGTGTCACAATTTCCTGATTATTTAGAAATATCGTAAGTGACTTCTCATTTATAACTTTTGATTTAATCTTTTTACCATTTTCATCTATGCCTTTTAGCTCAGTTATAAGCGATTTATCTTTAATATTTGGTGATACTAAATATTTCTCTTTTTTTTTCATTTGTTGTAAATAAACTAATAACTTATATGAACATATTAGAAATTTTTATAAATTCTATAGAATTAATCATTACTCTTGATCCAGAGTTGTGGGACATAATCATTTTATCCTTATTTGTTAGTTTTACAGCTCTTATTATTGCTTCAATTTTAGGTTTTTTAATAGGATACTGCTTAGCAATTTATAATTTTTTTCTAAAAAAAATATTACTAGTTTTATTAAACTCATTAATGGGTATTCCTCCCGTAGTTGTAGGTTTGATTGTTTATTTTATTTTTGCTTCTGGTGGTCCTCTTGGAGTTTTGCAATTATTGTATACTCCATCTGCAATGATAATTGCCCAAACAATAATAATATTTCCAATTGTTGTATCTTTATCTCATGAAATATTTTCTAAGAATTGGTTTGAATTTAAAGACCAGATAAGATCATTAAACATTCCTTTTATGGGCTCAGCAAAACTTTTATTTAATCATAGTTACTTTTTATTAATTACAACATTATTATCAGCATTTGGAAGAGCTATTTCTGAAGTAGGAGCTGTTATGATTGTTGGTGGTAATATAGACCATTATACACGTGTGATGACCACTGCGATTTCTCTTGAGACTAGAATGGGTAACTTAGAATATGCTATGGCTTTAGGATTGGTACTTATATCAATTACAATTATTATATATTCTTTCGTATATTTATTAAATAATAGGTCAGTTAAATGAAAATTGTAGGAATAGTTGGATGGAAGAATTCTGGAAAGACATATTTTGCAAGCAAAATTATTAAAAAATTAAAAATAAAAAATTATCGTGTATCATCAATTAAGCATGCTCATCATGAATTTGATATTGATCATAAGGGCACAGATAGCTATTTTCATAGAGAAGCGGGATCATCACAAGTATTAGTAAGTTCATCAAAAAGATGGGTAAAAATTACTGAACTTAATAATTCTAAAGAACAAACTTTAAATGATTTATTAAATCAATTAAGTGAAACAGATATTGTTATTGTAGAAGGTTTTAAAAATGATAATCATCCAAAAATTGAGATAATTAAAAAAGGCAATGATGACCATTTATTTAACAAAATTTCAAACATAAAAGCAGTGATCTCGGAAGAAAAAATTAATACAGATTTAAAACAATTTAAAAAAGATGAGATTGATAATATTGTTAACTTTATTTTAGAAGATTTATAATGAATAAATTGCCACTTACAAAAAGACAGATAATTGAATTTTTTAAAAAACAGAAAAATATTATTGTTAAATCAGAATTAGTAAATTTACAAAACTCTCAAGGAAGATTCTTATTTGAAAACTTAAAAAGCAAGATAAACTTACCGCCATTTAATAATTCTGCTGTAGATGGCTATGCATTGCTAAAAAAAGATTTAAATAATAAATATTTTTATTGTACCAGGAGAATAGCAGCAGGTGATAAAAAAAATATTAAAATTAAATCGGGTGAAGCAATCAGGGTATTTACTGGCGCAAGAATGCCTTCAAATTCCTCGACCATAGTTATGCAAGAAAATACATTAATAGATAAAGATAAAATTAAATTATTAAAATTTCCAAATTTAGGTGAAAATTATAGACTGAAAGGTGAAGATATTAGAAAAAACCAAAAAATTTTATCCAAAGGATCAAAAATAAATCACCAAAATATTAATTTAATAGCAGCGTCAGGTATTAGAAAAGTTAAAGTTTTTAAAAAAATTAAAATTGGGTTTTTTACAAGTGGTGACGAATTACGCAAACCAACTGAAAATTTAAAAAATTCAGAAATAAATAATTCAAATTATTTTGCACTTAATTCACTTCTTGATCAAAAATTTATTTCTAAAAAATATTTCGGCAATCTGAAAGATAATCTGAAAATTGTTAAAAGTAATCTTTTAACTGCCTCAAAAAAAAATAACATTATTATTACTGCTGGAGGTGCTTCAGTAGGTGATGAGGATCATTTAATTAATGCATTATCAAGTCTAGGTAATATATTTTTTTGGAGAGCTGCAATAAAACCAGGAAGGCCCATTGCGTTCGGAAAAATTAATAATTGTTATGTTATTTGTTTACCTGGTAATCCAGTGTCAGTACAACTTTTGTATGCCATGCTAATCAAACCCTTAATAGAAAAACTGTCAGGGGGAAACTTCAAACTACCTAATTCAAACAAAATTGCTGCTAATTTTAGTATGAAGAAGAAAACACAAAGAATGGAATGGCTTAGAATAATTAAAAAAACAATAAATAATCAAGATGTAGCTATTAAATATCCAAAGCAAGGATCTGGGATGATTAGCTCAGTTTCATACTCTGATGGCATTATAGAAATAGATGAAGAAGTATCTGAGATAAAAAAAGGTGATATGTTTAATTACTATGATTTTGAAACTCTATTTTAAGTTTCTTTTTTAAATTTATACCTAATTATAATTTTACCATTTTCTTTATTACAACTTAAGTATTCAAAATTTGATTGTTCACAGTAATGTTCAAAATCTGCCTCTGCTAGTGGATCTGTTGCTACTACTTTGATAACAACATCATTGGTTAATTCAGAGGCTAGTCTTCTCGCTTTAAGTACTGGGATAGGACATTCTGTACCACTAGTATCAAGAACTATTTCATCATTTTCAACTAAATCTTTCATGACATTTTGTTACTTAATATATATTATATTAATTGGAACGGTAGTATGGATAAATTTGTTTCTCAAACAGAAACTTCTTTAAAAAAGAAGAAGAGAAGATGGTCGCCTAAAGGAAGGCAGGTTGAAGATATTTACCTGGAAGAGGTATCTAAACTTTTTATTGCAACTAATTTTAAGCGCGATGAACTGATTGAATATTTACATGTCTTACAGGACAATTTTGGAGTTTTATATGATAAGCATCTTGTAGCACTATCAACATTAACTAATTTACCACTAACTGAAATTTATGAAGTAGCGACATTTTATGCTCATTTCAATATAGTTAAAAATAGTGAAAATTATAATCCTATTAAAGTAGTGAGAGTATGTGAAAGCTTAACTTGTGAGTTATTTGGAGCACATAAATTACTTGATGATCTAAAAAGTTTACAAAATAATAATATTAAGGTTGTTCCAGGTCCTTGTATGGGAAGATGTCAAGTTGCTCCCACAGTTTGTGTTGGTAAAAATTATGTTGATAACGCCAATTTAGCAGACGTAAAAAAAACAATAGAGGATAATAAATTCGATCCAATTATTCCTGATTATATTGATTTACAACAATATAAGAAACAAGGTGGATACGAAGTTGCAAAAAAAATTAAACAAGGTGAAATTTCAAAAAAACAAATACTAGACTCACTTAATGAAAGTGGTTTGAAGGGTAAAGGCGGAGCAGGTTTTCCTACTGGAAAAAAATGGGAAATTGTATCGGGATATAAAGGAAATAAATATGTAGCTGTAAATGGTGATGAAGGGGAGCCAGGTACATTTAAAGATAGGTCATATCTTGAAAGAGATCCTCATAGATTTTTGGAAGGAGCTTTAATTGCATCAAGTTTCATTGGCGCTGATAAAGTCTATATTTATATGAGAGATGAGTATCCTGCTGTAATTAAAATTTTGAATGATGAAATAAAAAAGTTAGAACAAGAAAATATAATCTCTAAAAATCATTTTATACTAAGAAGAGGTGCAGGTGCTTATATTTGTGGTGAAGAGTCTGCAATGATTGAAAGTATAGAGGGCAAACGAGGTTTACCACGTCATAGACCTCCTTATGTTGCTGAGATTGGATTATTTGGATCACCAACATTAACAAATAATTTAGAAACATTATTTTGGATAAGAGATATAATTGAGAAAGGACCAAAATGGTTTGCTGATCAGGGTTCTGGTGGAAAAAAAGGATTTCATAGTTTTTCAGTCTCTGGTCATGTTAAAGCGCCTGGTGTTAAGGTCGCTCCTGCAGGAGTTACAATTCAAGAATTAATTGATAATTATTGTGATGGCATGGAAGAAGGACACATATTTAAAGGATATCTTCCTGGCGGTGCTTCTGGAGGCATCTTACCAGCATCAATGAACAATATTCCTTTAGATTACGGCTCAAAAGAATTAACCGATGCTGGATGTTTTCTTGGTTCTGCAGCTATAGTAGTTTTATCTGATAAGGATAATATAAAGGATGTAGCACTCAATCTACTTCGTTTCTTTGAGGAAGAAAGTTGTGGCCAATGCACACCATGTAGAGCTGGTACAGAAAAAACAGTTAAATTGATGAAAGAAAAAAAATGGAATAAAGAAAAATTAGCTGACTTATCTCAAGTTATGTCTCAAGCTTCTATCTGTGGATTAGGTCAAGCAGCAACAAATCCACTTAATTCTGTACTAAAATATTTTGAAAACGAGATTACTTATGAGTGAAAACAAAATTAAATTTTATTTAAATGATAAAAAAGTTGAGGCTCTACAAGATGAAACAATTTGGCAAGTTGCTAATAGACTTGGGACTGAAATACCACATTTATGTTATGCAAATAAACCAGGTTATAGAGCTGATGGTAATTGCAGAGCTTGTATGGTTGAAATTGAAGGAGAAAGAGTCTTAGCGGCTTCATGTATTAGAAAACCTACTAATGAAATGAAGGTAAATACTTCATCTGAAAAAGCAAAAAAATCTAGAGAGTTAGTTTTTGAACTACTTTTATCAGATCAGCCTGAAAGAGATATTTCGCATGATAATGATTCAAAATTTTGGAACTGGATAGATAAAGTAGAGGTCAAAGAGAGTAGATTCCCAAAAAAAACTCCTTGCCAATCTGATACATCACATCCCAGCATGGCAGTTAATTTAGATGCATGTATTCAATGTAATCTATGCGTTAGAGCATGTAGAGAAGTACAAGTTAACGATGTAATTGGTATGGCTTACAGAGGTGAAAATTCAAAAATTGTTTTTGATTTTGATGATCCAATGGGCGATAGCACTTGTGTTGCTTGTGGCGAATGTGTTCAAGCATGTCCTACAGGAGCTCTTATGCCTGCTTCAGTTGTTGACAAGGATGGTGTTGGTCACAGTCACGTAGATAAAAAAGTTAATAGTGTGTGTCCATACTGTGGTGTTGGATGTCAAATTGAATACAATGTTAAAGATAATAAAATAAAATATGTAAATGGCATTGATGGTCCAGCTAATAAAAATAGGTTGTGTGTTAAGGGCAGGTTTGGTTTTGATTATGTTAATAATCCTGAAAGACTTACAAAGCCATTAATAAGGATTAAAGGCAAGGAGAAGGATCTACATCCTAGTATAAATTTTTCTAATATTCACGAATATTTTAGGGAAGCTAGTTGGCAAGAAGCAATAGATTTTGCTGCGAAAGGTTTTCTTGATTTAAAAAAGAAAAGAAATGGAAAAAGTAATTTGGCTGGTTTTGGTTCTGCCAAGTGTTCTAATGAAGAAGCTTATTTGTTTCAAAAACTTATAAGAACTGGGTTCAATACAAATAATGTTGACCATTGCACTCGTCTTTGTCATGCATCATCAGTTGCTGCATTATTGGAAACAATTGGTTCTGGAGCAGTAACCGCTCCTTTTTACGAAGTTGAACATTCTGATGTAATAATCGTAATAGGTGCAAATCCTACTGAAAACCATCCAGTGGCTGCAACTTTTTTCAAAAATGCAGCAAAAAAAGGATCTAAACTGATTGTTATGGATCCTAGGGGTCATGCACTAAAAAAACATGCGACTCATATGTTGCAATTCAAACCAGGGTCTGATGTTGCATTACTAAACTCAATTATGAATGTAATAATTGAGGAAAACTTGTTCAATAATGAGTATATAAAAACACACACAGAGGGCTTTGATAAGTTAAAGAGACACTTAAAAAATTATTCTCCAGATATTATGGAGAATGAAACTGGTATTTCTGCTGAATTGATTAGAGAAGTTGCAAGACTTTATGCAAATACTGATAAAGGTATAATTTTTTGGGGTATGGGAGTTTCACAACATGTACATGGAACTGACAATGCTAGATGTTTAATATCTCTAGCTCTAATGACAGGTAATGTTGGTAAAAGAGGAGCTGGCCTACATCCTCTAAGAGGACAAAATAACGTTCAGGGTGCTTCTGATGCAGGATTGATACCAATGATGTATCCAGATTATCAATTAGTAGATAAAAATAATAATAAAGATTTTTTTGAAAAATTTTGGGATATCCCCCTTGATGATAAAAAGGGACTAACAGTCGTAGAAATAATGGATGCAATTCATGAAAAGACAATTAAAGGAATGTACATATTAGGGGAAAATCCTGCAATGTCAGACCCTGATCTTAATCACGCAAGAGAGGCTTTACAAATGTTAGATCACCTAGTTGTACAAGATATTTTTCTAACAGAAACTGCTACATATGCTGATGTTATTTTTCCAGCTTCTGCATGGCCCGAAAAGAATGGAACAGCGACAAATACAAATAGACAAGTACAGATGGGTAGAAAGGCTATCAAAGCCCCAGGTGACGCCAAAGAAGACTGGTGGATTACAAATGAACTAGGAAAAAAGATGGGTTTAAAATGGAATTATAATCACCCAAAAGAAATCTATGACGAAATGTCTTTAACTATGCCATCTCTTAATAATATTTCTTGGGATAGATTAAATAATGAAAACTCTGTAACCTATCCAAGTAAATCTCCAACTACACCTGGTGAAGAAATAGTTTTTGGAGATAAATTTCCAAATGAAACGGGTAAAGGAAAATTCGTACCAGCAAGCGTTACCTCACCTAATGAAATGCCAGATAAAGATTATGCTATGATTTTAACCACAGGTAGGCAATTAGAACATTGGCATACTGGTGCAATGACAAGGAAGGCATCTAATCTAGACGCTATAGAGCCAGAACCATCAGTTTCAATTTCACCAAATGATATTTTAAAAAATAACATGAAGCCTGGTGATAAAATAAAAGTTTCAACTAGAAGAGGTTCATTGGATATAAGAATTAGACAAGATAGAGCTATACCAGAAGGAGTTATATTCATTCCTTTTTGTTACAATGAGGCTGCTGCAAATCTATTAACTAATCCCGCATTAGATCCATATGGAAAAATTCCTGAATTTAAATATTGTGCAGCAAAAATTGAGAAGTTATAATTAAAAAATGTTTAAAAAAATATTTATAATTATGTTTCTTGTATTCAGTCCGTTAACTGCATGCTCTACATTAAGTGAAATGAATGAAAGAGTAAAAGGTGATGGAGTTCCATATATTCCTGGAATTTAAATTATAAAATTCTTGTCGAATTTTTAATTTAATTGTAAATGCAACTTTAATGCCGCGTTAGCTCATTTGGTAGAGCAGTTGATTTGTAATCATCAGGTAGTCAGTTCGATTCCGACACGCGGCACCATATCAATACTATTTTATATTAATTTTTATAAAATTCATGTAGAGCAATCGCAGTAGCATTAGAAACATTCAAGCTATCTATTTTATATTTTTTAATGGATTTAGTTTTTAATTTTATGAATATATCACACTCTTTTTTAATTAAGTCTCTTATTCCATTACCTTCTGACCCAAATACTAGGACTGATTTATTTTCAAAATTTATCTCAGATGTATTATTGTCTGAGCTATCAAAACAATAAACCCAGTAACCATTTTTTTTTAAATCTAATAGACTTCTTCTTAGGTTTGTAACTTTGATGTAATTTACCAACTCTGCTGCACCAGAAGCGACTTTCAAGAGTGCAGGAGTTAATTCAGGAGAATTATCTTTTGCAACCACGATTGCGTTGCAATTGAATAAAGCACAAGATCTCATTATTGATCCAATATTCTGTGGATCCGTTATTTGATCTAAAACTATAATTACTGATTTGGGATGTTTCTTTTCAATTTTCAAAAATTCTTTTAGAGAAAGTCCTCCATGCTCACTTGTTTTTAAAACAATGCCCTGTGTTGATTGTTGATTTCCATATTGTTTCTTAAATTGTTTATGATCAAGAAATTTTACTTTTTTTATCTTTGATTTGTATTTTTCTATTGGAAATGAGGTATTTTCATGCAAAATTAGCTCGTTGTGGGTTCTTTTGTCATTTAATAAAGCTGCTTCTACTGAGTGGTTTCCAAAAATTAACTGATTTTTATTGATTTTATTGGGGTTTTTTGGATTTTTTTTTATCATTTTTCTATATCACAGATTTATATAATAATTACAATCTAGATATATACAAATTGCCATTTTTTGTCTAAAAGGCCGTTGCTTTTACGAATATACGTATTTTGCAAAGGTGAGGTTGCTGTTTTAGATTGACATATGTACTAATTTATTAGTATTGGCCAGTTTCTTCATACGGAGGGGTGGTCGAGTGGTTAAAGGCAGCGGACTGTAAATCCGCCCGCGTGAGCGTACGTAGGTTCGAATCCTACCCCCTCCACCAAAATGGAGGTGTGTGGATGAAAGCAAAAAAGTTGAGTGTGTGAGGCAGTCAGTTTAGTTGCGGGTGTAGCTTAGTGGTAAAGCTCCAGCCTTCCAAGCTGGCTACGAGGGTTCGATTCCCTTCACCCGCTCCATAACAAACTAATTGGGGTAAAATAAAATGGCTAAAGCAAAATTCGAGAGAACAAAACCGCATTGTAACATCGGTACCGTTGGTCACGTCGACCACGGTAAAACTACATTAACAGCAGCTATAACAAAAATTTTAGCAGAATCAGGTGGAGCAGAATTCACAGATTATGCAAATATAGATAAAGCTCCTGAAGAGAGAGAGCGTGGGATTACTATTTCAACAGCTCACGTTGAATATGAAACCGAAACAAGGCACTACGCTCACGTTGATTGTCCAGGCCATGCCGATTATGTAAAAAATATGATTACAGGTGCTGCACAGATGGACGGTGGCATACTTGTAGTTAACGCTGCTGATGGACCTATGCCTCAAACAAGAGAACATATTTTATTAGCAAGACAAGTAGGTGTTCCAGCATTAGTAGTCTACATGAATAAGGTCGATCAAGTTGACGATAAAGAACTTATTGATCTTGTTGAAATGGAAATTAGAGAACTTTTAACATCTTATGAATTCCCTGGTGATACTATCCCAATCATTAAGGGCTCAGCTTTAGCAGCTCTAGAAGGAAGAGATGATGAAATAGGAAAAAATTCAATTCTCGAACTAATGAAAGCTGTAGATGAACATATACCACAACCAAGCAGACCTATTGACCAACCCTTTCTAATGCCTGTTGAGGATGTCTTTTCAATATCTGGAAGAGGAACTGTTGTTACAGGCCGTATAGAACAAGGTCAAGTTAAAGTAGGTGAAGAAATTGAAATATTAGGAATTAGGGAGGCTCAAAAAACCACATGCACAGGTGTTGAGATGTTTAGAAAACTTCTCGACTCGGGTGAAGCTGGTGATAACGTTGGAGTACTTCTTAGAGGAACTAAAAGAGAAGAGGTTGAAAGAGGTCAAGTATTAGCTAAGCCTGGATCAATTAAACCTCACACTAAATTTAAAGCAGAAGCTTATGTATTAAAAAAAGAAGAGGGCGGAAGACATACCCCATTCTTTTCCAATTACAGACCTCAGTTTTATTTTAGGACAACTGATGTTACTGGAACTATAAAATTACCTGAAGGAACAGAAATGGTCATGCCTGGCGATAATATCGCTATGGAAGTAACATTGCTTTCACCAATAGCGATGGATAAGGGTCTTAAATTTGCTATTAGAGAAGGTGGTAGGACTGTTGGTGCCGGAGTTGTTGCTGAAATTATTGAATAGTTTTAGAGACTGTTCTATCAGTAGACTAACTAATTTAGGAGTGTAGCTCAACTGGTAGAGCACCGGTCTCCAAAACCGGGGGCTGCGGGTTCAAGTCCTGCCACTCCTGCCAAATTGGAAATTGATTATGAGTATAGAAAAGAAAAAAACATCCCCAGCACTGTTTGTAAGACAGGTTAGGCAGGAGTCACAAAAAATAACATGGCCTCAAAGAAGAGATACATTTATTTCCTCAGGTCTTGTAATTCTGCTAGTGATTTTGTTTTCTTTATTTTTTTTATTAACTGACCAGATATGGTCATTCTCAATTCAAAAAATTATTCAGATAGGTTCAGGGTTATAAAGATATGTCTAATGCTCGTTGGTATGTCTTACACGCTTATTCTGGTTACGAAAAAAAAGTAGCTGACAGTATAATTGATCAAGCTAATAAACTTGGTATCAATGAGCACATTGAAGACATATCTGTACCTACACAAAATATTGTTGAGGTAAAAAGAGGGGTTAGAGTTAATACTGAAAGAAAAATTTTTCCCGGATACATTCTTATTAAAATGAATCTTAATGATGATACATGGCACATTATCAAAACAACACCAAAGCTAAGTGGTTTTTTAGGTAATAAAGGTAAGCCTGTCCCAATTAGCAATGCTGAGGCCAAAAGGATATCCCAGCAAGTTGTAGATGGAGTCGAAAAAGCAAGACCAGCTATTATGTATGATATTGGAGAACAAGTTAAAGTTATAGATGGACCATTTGCTTCATTTAATGGTGAAATTGAGCAAATAGATGAAGAAAAAGCTAGACTTAGAGTTGCAGTTTCAATATTTGGAAGATCAACTCCTGTAGATTTAGATTATTCGCAAGTTGAGAAAGTATAATATTTATGGCTAAAGAAGTTTTAGGATTAATTAAATTACAAATTCCTGCCGGAGGTGCCAATCCGTCCCCACCTGTTGGCCCCGCTTTAGGTCAAAGGGGATTAAACATTATGGATTTCTGTAAAGCATTTAATGACAAAACAAAAGATCTAGAAAAAGGTGCACCTATTCCAGTTATAATCACTGCTTATAAAGATAGGAGTTTTGATTTTATTACAAAATTACCACCAGTAAGTTATTATCTAAAAAAAGCTGCTAAAATTAAAAAAGGCAATTCTACACCTGGAAGATCTTTAGTTGGTAAAGTGTCAATTAGCGATATCGAAAAAATTGCAAAAGAAAAAATGTCTGATCTTAATGCTATTGATCTTAATGGAGCTGTGAATATGGTCAAAGGCTCTGCAGTTTCTATGGGTATGGAGGTAGTAAATTAATGAAATTATCTAAAAATAAAAAAAATATTACTAAAGATATCGATCTAATTAAAGAATATGATCCTATGGAAGCTATTAAAATTTTAAAAACTAAATCTTTTGTTAAATTTGATGAAACTATCGATATTTCGATTAACTTAAATATTGATAGCAATAAAACTGATCAAAATATTAAAGGTGTAATAAATTTACCTAAGGGTACAGGAAAAAAAATTAATGTTGCTGTAATTACGAATGAAGATAAGCAAAAAGAAGCAAACGAAAATGGTGCAGATCTAGTAGGTGGAAATGAGCTTGTAGATACAATTTCTAAAAACAAAATCAATTTTGATATATTAATTGCTTCACCAGATATGATGCAAAATCTTGGAAAAATTGCAAAAATACTAGGACCTAAAGGATTAATGCCTAATCCTAAACTAGGTACAGTAACAAACGATATTGGGAAAGCAGTTAAGGATGCTAAATCTGGTCAAGTAAAATATAAAAATGATAAATCTGGAATAGTTCATGCAGGAATTGGAAAGTTAAGTTTTTCAGAGGATGATATTCTAATGAACTTGAAATCATTTTATAATACTATTGTGAAAAACAAACCTGATGCTGTTAAGGGATCATTTGTAAAAAAAGTTACCATAGCTTCAACTATGGGAGTTGGACTCAAAATTAACCAAGTGAGTTTGCGTTAAGAGTCCATCGATGATCTTTTTGATCATCACCTGTCAAAGACTGCAGGGGCTTAGTGCTTAATATCCTGCATAGACTGAAGTAAGTCATTGATTTGCTTCTTGACAGGCTAAAGATTAGTTTGATTAGCAAACTAATCATAGCTAACATTAGATTGAAAAATCTAATATTAAACCGAGGTTGACGTGAAACGTTCTGAAAAAAAAGATTTTGTAACAAAGCTTAAAGATGAATTCTTAAACTCGTCTTCAATAATAGTCGCTGAGTATTCTGGACTGACAGTTAGTGAGTCAGAGAATTTAAGAAAAGAAATGAGAGCAAATGGAGCAAAGTTTAAAGTAACTAAGAACAGGCTCACAAAACTTGCTATTGCTGATACTCAATTTAAAGATATGAAAGATTTATTCAATGGACCAACAGCTGTCGCTTACTCAACTGATCCAGTTGCTCCAGCGAAAGTAGCCGTTTCATTTGAAAAAAAATTTGAAAAATTCAAAATTATTGGTGGTGGTTATAATGGTGAAAAAATTGATAAAGATAAAATCGATTTTTTAGCTAAACTACCTTCTTTAGATGAGTTACGCGGAAAGTTAATAGGATTGATCTCTGCACCTGCTCAAAAAATTGCATCAATTACAATTGAGCCAGGAGCACAGATAGCAAGACTTTTAAATTCAAAGAGTAGCAATTCACAAGAGTCGAACTAGGTAAATAAGGAGAAATTATATGGCTGATTTAAACAAAATTGTTGAAGATCTATCTTCTTTAACTGTTCTTGAGGCTGCTGAATTAAGTAAGTTGCTTGAAGAAAAATGGGGAGTCTCAGCTGCTGCGCCAGTGGCTGTTGCTGCAGCGCCATCTGGAGGATCTGACGCTCCTGCTGAAGAAAAATCAGAATTTGATGTAGTTCTAGCAGAAGCTGGTTCTAATAAGATTGCTGTAATTAAGGAAGTCAGGACAATAACAGGATTAGGTCTTAAAGAAGCAAAAGACTTAGTTGAAGGTGCGCCTAAACCACTAAAACAGGGTGTAAAAAAGGAAGATGCTGAAACTATGAAAAAATCATTAGAAGCAGCTGGTGCAAAAGTAGAATTAAAATAAAAGTTAAGGCCTCTTTTGTAAGAGGCCTTTCAATAAAAAGGAATATTGATGAGCTTAGACCACGTAAATACAAAAAAAATTAGAAAATCTTTTGGAAAAATACCATTAGTAACATCTCTCCCAAATTTGGTAGAGGTCCAAAAAAGGTCTTATGACAGCTTTTTACAATTAAGAGTCGATCCAGAAAAGAGAGAAAATTTAGGTCTTCATGCAATATTCAAGTCAGTCTTCCCCATTCACGATTACGCAGAAAGAGCAACTGTCGATTATGTAAGTTACAACTTAGGAATACCAAAATACGATGTTGATGAATGTACTCAAAGAGGAATGACATATGGAACTCCTCTTCTTGTCAACTTTAGACTTATAATATGGGATATAGACGAAATAGCTGGCACAAAATCAGTCAGAGATATTAAAGAACAAGAAGTTTATATGGGAGATATTCCTCTAATGACTAAAAACGCAACCTTTGTTGTTAATGGTACAGAAAGGGTTGTTGTAAGTCAAATGCATAGGTCCCCAGGCGTTTTCTTTGATCATGATTTTGGTAAAACTCATACGAGTGGAAAATATTTATTCAACGCCAGAATTATTCCTTATAGAGGTTCATGGTTGGACTTCGAACATGATGCAAAAAATAATATTCATGCAAGGATTGATAGAAAAAGAAAATTTCCTGTAACCACATTATTCAAGTGTTTACTCAGTAAAATGTCAGAAGAATATCTTAAAAAATGTGAAGAAAGTAAAGTTGATCCAGATCCAAAAAAAATCTTAGGAATGTCCGCAGAAGAAATCCTAAGCATTTTTTATGATAATAATTCTTATAAAAAAAATGATTATGGGTGGCAATTCAAAGAAGAACTCTCTTTCTTTAAGGGTAAAATATTAAATTATGACATTTTAGATTCTAAATCTGGAAAAACTCTATTAACTAAAGGTACTAAAGTTAATCAAAAACTAATAAATGATCTTAAGAAAAAAAATCTTTCAAGTATCACTATAAATAATGAATCTTTACTGGGTCATTACATAGCTGGTGATATGATTGATATAAAAACTGGTAAAATATTTTTTGAAGCTGGCTATGAAATTGACGAAGTATTTTTAGATCACATTAATGAAAATAAAATCACAAAAATAGATATTCTTAAAACCGACAATATTGAAATTGGATCTTATATTAGAAGTACTCTTCAATTAGATAAGGCTAGATCAAGAGAAGAAGCTTTATTTGAAATTTTTAAAATACTTAGACCTGGAGAACCACCTACTATTGAAACCGCAGAGACTCTCTTTAACAATCTTTTTTTTAATTCTGATAGATATGATCTATCTTCAGTTGGTAGATTGAAAATAAGTGCTAAATTTAAGAAAAATACTGCAGTAGACCAAAGGGTTCTCGATAAAAGTGACATTGTAGATGTTGTAAAGCATATGCATAATCTGATTGATGGTAAAGGAGAAATCGACGACATTGACCACCTTGCTAATCGAAGAGTAAGATCAGTTGGCGAGCTTTTAGAAAATCAATACAGAATCGGTCTCTTGAAAATGGATAGAGCAATTAAGGAGAGATTAAGTTCACTAGAAGTTGATAATATAATGCCTCAAGATATTGTTAACGCAAAACCTGTCGTTGCATCAATAAAAGAATTTTTTGGGTTAAGTCAACTAAGTCAATTTATGGACCAAACTAATCCTTTAAGTGAAATTACACACAAAAGAAGGGTTTCAGCATTAGGCCCAGGCGGTTTAAACAGAGAAAGAGCTGGTTTTGAGGTAAGGGATGTACATCAAACTCATTACGGTCGAATTTGCCCTATTGAGACACCTGAAGGAGCAAACATAGGACTAATTAATAGCTTAGCTTCATATTCAAGAATTAATAAATATGGTTTTATAGAAACTCCCTATAGAATAGTGACAAATGGAAGAGTATCTAATAAAGTTATATATTTAAGTGCAATAGATGAGGAAGATTTTGTAATTGCACAAGCAAATGCTGAAATTGACTCAAAAGGCAAATTTTTAAATCAAATAGTTAGTTGTAGAAAAAATGGAGAATTTATTAATGTTGAAATTGATGCCATAGATTTAATGGATGTTTCACCTCAACAACTGGTATCAGTTGCTTCTTCATTAATACCATTTTTAGAAAACGATGATGCAAATAGGGCTTTAATGGGATCTAATATGATGAGGCAAGCTGTTCCCTTGATAAAACCAAAAGCTCCTTTAGTAGGTACTGGGATGGAGTATACTGTAGCAAAAGATAGTGGTTCCACTGTAGTTGCTAAAAGAGAGGGCATTGTTGATCAACTTGATGCTAACAGAATTGTTATAAGAGTTACTGACAAAAGTGATACATCACTAAACAAGATTGATATTTATAACCTACTTAAATTTCAAAGATCTAATCAAAATACATGTATTACTCAAAGACCACTTGTTAACGTAGGTGACAAAATTAAAAAAAATCAGGTAATTGCAGACGGTCCAGCAACTGACCTTGGAGAACTTGCACTTGGGAGAAATGTTCTTGCTGCTTTTATGCCTTGGAATGGATACAATTTTGAGGACTCTATACTAATTTCCGAAAAAGTCGTTCAGGATGATGTTTTTACATCAATACATGTTGAGGAGTTTGAAGTTATGTCAAGGGATACAAAATTAGGACCTGAAGAAATAACTAGAGATATTCCAAATGCAAGTGAAGAAATGCTAATTAATCTTGATGAAACAGGAATAGTATACATTGGTGCAGAAGTATCCTCAGGTGATATACTCGTCGGTAAAGTTACCCCAAAAGGAGAATCACCAATGACTCCAGAAGAAAAATTGTTAAGAGCAATTTTTGGAGAAAAAGCAGCAGATGTTAAGGACACAAGTCTTCGAGTTCCACCAGGTGTAAAGGGAACGATTGTTGAAATTAGAGTTTTCTCAAGAAGAGGTATAGAAAAAGATGAAAGAGCAATAAGCATTGAAAATCATCAAATTGAAATCATCGCAAGAGATAGAGATGACGAACTTAAAATACTCGAAAAGAGTTTTGGTAATCATTTGAGAGAATTATTGACTGGTAAAACTTACATTTCTGGATTAGAAAATTTCAAAAAGAATAACTCAATATCATATGAGGAAATTGAGAACTTACCTCTATCACAATTATTAAAAATAAATATTTCTGAAGATAAATCTAACCAACAAATTGAGTCATTAGTAAAAAATTACGAAAATCAGCTTGGAAATATTAATCAAAAATTTGAAAATAAAATTGATAAAATCCAAAGTGGTGATGAATTATTACCAGGTGTCTTAAAACTCATTAAAGTATTCATAGCAGTTAAAAGAAAATTACAACCCGGTGATAAAATGGCTGGTAGACATGGTAATAAAGGCGTAATTTCAAAAATATGTCCTGTTGAAGATATGCCGTATCTTGAAGATGGAACTCCAGTAGATATAGTTCTAAATCCCCTAGGTGTTCCAAGTAGAATGAATATTGGTCAAATATTAGAGACTCATCTTGGTTGGGCTTCAGCTTCTCTAGGAAGGCAAGTTAATAGTATGATTCAAAAAATGCATAAAGAAGGTCAAACTAAAGATTTAAAAGATAAGTTACTAGATATCTATGATTATGAAAATCATAAAAAAGTCATTGAAAAAATGAATGATGATGAAGTATTAGAACTTGCTGATAATTTAAAAGAAGGCATTCCTTTTGCAACACCGGTATTCGATGGCGCCAAAGAAAAAGACATTTCAAATCTTCTTGAAAAATCAGGTGTTTCAATTACAGGTCAAGAAATTTTGTATGATGGTATCACAGGTCAGAAATTTGAGAGACCTGTTACAGTTGGATATATGTATATGTTAAAATTGCACCATCTAGTTGATGAAAAGATACATGCAAGATCCATTGGGCCATACAGTCTTGTTACACAACAGCCCCTTGGTGGTAAGGCTCAATTTGGTGGTCAGAGATTTGGTGAAATGGAGGTATGGGCTCTTGAAGCATATGGTGCTGCTTATACACTTCAAGAGATACTTACAATTAAGTCTGATGATGTAGCTGGAAGAACCAAAGTTTATGAATCAATTGTAAAAGGAGATAATAATTTTGAATCTGGAACACCTGAGTCTTTTAATGTCATGGTAAAAGAACTTAGGTCGCTAGGATTAAATCTTGAATTTAAAGAAAATTTAAAAGAAAATAATCTAACAAACTTGATAGGGAACAATGAATAAAGAATTAACAAATATATTTAATCAAAGCTTAGGTGTCCAAAACTTTAATAGTTTAAAAATAGCTATTGCAAGTCCTGAGGATATTAGGTCCTGGTCTTTTGGAGAAATAAAAAAACCAGAAACAATAAACTATAGAACATTTAAGCCTGAAAAAGACGGATTATTTTGCTCAAGAATATTTGGACCTGTAAAAGATTATGAATGCTTATGCGGTAAATACAAAAGAATGAAATTTAGAGGTATTATTTGTGAAAAATGTGGTGTTGAAGTAACTTTATCAAAAGTACGTAGGGACAGAATGGGTCACATAGAGTTAGCTGCACCTGTTTCACACATATGGTTTATGAAGTCATTGCCTAGTCGAATTGCAACATTACTAGATATGACAATTAAAAATCTTGAAAAGGTTCTATATTTTGAACAATTTATTGTTGTTGAGCCCGGTCTTACAGATTTAAAAAAAGGTGAAATAATTTCAGAAGAACAATATATTGAATACCAAGATGAGTATGGAGAAGATTCTTTTAGTGCGGCGATTGGAGCTGAGGCTATTGAACAAATGCTTTTAAATATTGATCTAGAAAATGATTATAAGCAACTGAAACTAGATTTGTCAGAAACAAAATCTGAATTGAAGAAAACAAAAATTACTAAAAGATTAAAATTGCTTGAATCTTTTATTGTATCGAAAAATAAACCAGAATGGATGATACTTAGGGTACTACCTGTAATTCCACCAGAGCTTAGACCTTTAGTCCCTTTAGACGGCGGTAGATTTGCAACTAGTGATCTTAATGATTTATACAGAAGAGTAATTAATAGAAATAATAGACTGAAAAGGTTGATTGACTTGAGAGCACCAGACATAATAATTAGAAATGAAAAAAGAATGCTTCAAGAATCGGTTGATGCACTGTTTGATAATGGAAGAAGGGGTAGAGTAATTACGTCTACAAATAAAAGACCTCTTAAATCACTTTCTGACATGCTTAAGGGTAAGCAGGGACGTTTTAGACAAAATCTTTTAGGTAAACGAGTAGATTATTCTGGTAGATCAGTCATAGTAGTCGGACCAAATCTAAAACTGCACCAGTGTGGACTCCCAAAAAAAATGGCATTAGAATTATTTAAACCTTTTATTTTTCATAAGTTAGATATCTACGGTTGGGCAAATACAATTAAAGCTGCAAAAAAATTAGTTGAAAAAGAAGACCCAAGAGTTTGGGATATTCTTGAAGAAGTAATAAGAGAACATCCAGTTTTATTAAACAGGGCTCCCACTTTACACAGGCTAGGTATTCAGGCTTTCGAGCCAATATTAATTGAAGGTAAATCAATTCAACTTCACCCTCTAGTTTGTACTGCCTTCAATGCAGATTTTGATGGCGATCAAATGGCCGTTCATGTGCCATTAAGTCTTGAATCTCAACTTGAAGCTAGAGTTTTAATGATGAGTACCAACAATATCCTTTCACCTTCTAGTGGAAAACCAATCATTGTTCCATCTCAAGATATAGTTTTGGGAATATATTATTTATCAATTTTAAGAACTAATCAAAAAGGCGAGAACCGTTTTTTTGTTGATCTTAATGAAATTTTAAGAGCATTAGAGAACAACGATGTAACATTGCATACCAAAATAACTTCTAGAATTAAAAATTTTGAAGGAGTCTTTGAAAAAGTTGAAACAACACCTGGCAGAATGATTCTAGGAAATACATTGCCAAAAAATAAAAATATCAACTATGAAATGGTTAACAAGATTTTAACAAAAAAAGAAGTGAGTAACCTAATCGATTCAGTTTACAGATTTTGTGGTCAAAAAGAAACAGTTTTATTTGCTGATGCAATGATGCAAACTGGCTTTAAATACGCTGCAATTGCTGGAATTTCATTTGGTAAAGATGATTTAATTATTCCTGAAGATAAACAAAAACTTTTAGATATTACACAACTGAAAGTTAAAGAATATGAAGATCAATACCAAGACGGTTTAATTACTCAAGGTGAGAAATATAATAAGGTTGTTGATGCATGGTCTGACTGCACAAACAGAGTTGCCGATAAGATGTTAGAGGTTATTTCAAATCCATCTGACGACCAGCCTATTAATTCAGTTTATATGATGGCACATTCTGGTGCCCGTGGTTCAGCAGCACAGCTAAAGCAATTATCTGGGATGAGAGGTTTAATGGCAAAGCCATCTGGGGAAATTATTGAAAATCCTATTAAGTCAAACTTTAAGGAAGGTTTGTCAGTTTTAGAATATTTTACATCAACACACGGCGCAAGAAAAGGTTTAGCTGACACAGCCTTAAAAACAGCTAGTAGTGGATATTTGACAAGACGTTTAGTAGATGTAGCACAAGATGCTGTAATTAGGGAAGAAGACTGTAAAACTTTAAACGGAGTAATGGTTGAGGAAATAGTTGAGTCTGGAAATATAACATCACCGCTGTCTGAAAGAATACTTGGAAGAACTCCTGTCGATCAAATTAAAGATATAAATGACGAAATAATAGTTAGTGCTGGTGAAATAATAGAAGAACAACATCTCGAAAAAATTAGTAAACTTGGTATTAGATCTCTTAAAATAAGATCTGTTCTTACTTGCGAAACTGAAGATGGTATTTGTTCAAGATGTTATGGAAGAGACCTTGCAAGAGGTACACCTGTAAATGTTGGAGAAGCTGTTGGTATAATTGCGGCCCAGTCAATAGGAGAACCAGGAACGCAGTTGACCATGAGAACATTCCATATTGGTGGTGCAGCTAGCTCATCTGTAGAACAATCGAATTCAACTTCACCAATACAAGGTAAGGTTCTAATAGAAAATATTAAATTAATAGAGGATAAATTTAAAAACAAAATTGTTTTATCAAGAAATAGTAAAATAAAAATTTTAAGTGAGGATGAAGAGAAGTTTTCTTTTAATATTCCTTTTGGTTCCAAACTTTTAGTTAATAATGATGATATGGTTAAACCAAATCAAGTTCTTGCTGAATGGGATCCATATACACTACCCATTATTGCTGAGAAAGATGGATTTGCAAAATACCTTGATTTAAAACAAGGTGTTTCATTTAGGGAGTCTATTGATGATACCACTGGTATTTCAAGCAAAATTGTAATTGATTGGAGTCAAAATCTAAAGAGCAAAAATTTTAAACCAGCTATTAATATATTGGATAACTTGGAAGCTGGTGATGATGAAAATTATCTAAATTATCCTATGTCGATTGATACAATAATTAGCGTCGAAGACGGTCAGGAAGTGTTTGCTGGACAAGTTCTTGCTAGAATTCCAAAGGAGTCATCTAAAACTAAAGATATTACTGGAGGTCTTCCTAGAGTTGCAGAACTGTTTGAGGCAAGAAAACCTAAAGACCCAGCTATAATGTGTGATATCGATGGAAAGATTTCTTTTGGTAAAGACTACAAAAATAAGAGAAGGGTAATAATTACAAGTGTCGAAAACGATAACAGTATTGAATTATTAATACCAAGATCCAAATACTTAAATGTTCAAGAGGGTGATTTTGTAAAAAAAGGTGATATTTTAGTTGAAGGTACCCCTGTTCCACATGACATACTTAGAATATTAGGTGTTGAAGAATTAGCTAGATATTTAGTTAGAGAAGTTCAGTCTGTTTACAAGCTTCAAGGTGTTTATATAAACGATAAGCATATTGAAACTATAGCAAGGCAGATGTTGCAGAAAGTCCTTATAAAGAACCCAGGAGATTCAACCCTTATTGCCGGTGAACAAATACAAAGAAGAGACTTAATCAAACTTAATAAGCTTCTAGAAAATGAAAACAAAAAACTTATTGAATACGAGCCGGTTTTACTTGGAATTACAAAAGCAAGTCTTCAAACTAATTCATTTATATCTGCTGCATCCTTCCAAGAAACAACTAAGGTATTAACCGATGCAGCAACTCTCGGTAAAGTTGATACACTAAATGGTTTAAAAGAAAATGTCATAGTAGGTAGACTCATACCTGCAGGTACGGGCAGAATGACTACAGAGTACGAAAAAGTGGCTTATGATAAAGATCAGGAGATAAATGATCTAAATCAAGCTAAAAATATAGAAAATTCAGAATAAGTTAAGATATTTCCTTGACTTTAGTACTCTCAATTTATAAAGACCCATACGATTTGTTAAAGGTCGTGGATTAAATTCCAAACACTTAACTTAGGGGAAAAATGCCAACTATTAATCAACTCGTCCGTAAAGGAAGAACAGTAGTAAAAAAGAGAAATAAGGTTCCAGCCTTAGATCAAAGTCCTCAAAAAAGAGGTGTTTGTACAAGAGTTTATACTACAACTCCAAAAAAACCAAATTCAGCCTTAAGAAAAGTAGCTAGAGTTAAATTAACTAATGGTCAAGAGGTTTCAGCTTATATTCCTGGAGAAGGTCACAATCTGCAAGAACACTCGGTTGTGCTAATAAGAGGTGGTCGTGTTAAAGATCTTCCAGGTGTTAGATATCATATTTTAAGAGGCACTCTAGACACACAAGGTGTTAGTTCAAGAAAACAGAGAAGATCCCTTTATGGAGCAAAACGTCCTAAGTAATTATGTCTAGAAGAAGAGCAGCTGAAAAAAGAACAATACTTCCTGATCATAAGTTTAAAGATCTAGTTTTGGCAAAGTTTATGAATAGAATAATGGAAGACGGTAAAAAGTCTGTTTCAGAAAGAATTGTATATGGAGCATTTGATATCGTTTCAAAAAAAACTGATAAAAGCCCAATAGATTTTTTTCATGAAGCACTCAACAATGTTAAACCTTCTTTAGAAGTCAGGTCAAGAAGAGTTGGAGGTGCAACTTATCAAGTCCCAATGGAAGTTAGGCCAAAGAGAGCTCAGACACTAGCAATGAAATGGATTGTAGATTCAGCTATAAAGAGAAATGAAAAAACAATGAGAGAAAGAGTTGCCAACGAAATTCTTGATGCTTTTAATAATAAAGGTAACGCAGTAAAAAAGAGAGAAGAAACTCATAAGATGGCAGAAGCAAACAGAGCATTTTCTCATTTTAGGTGGTAAATATGAGTAGAACACATCCTCTTTCAAAATACAGAAATATTGGAATTATGGCTCATATAGATGCAGGAAAAACAACAACAACTGAAAGAATTCTATACTACACTGGTAAATCACATAAAATTGGAGAAGTTCATGATGGTGCTGCAACCATGGATTGGATGGAGCAAGAACAAGAAAGAGGTATAACGATAACATCTGCAGCAACTACATGTTTCTGGAACGACCACAGAATTAACATTATTGATACCCCAGGACATGTTGATTTCACCATAGAGGTAGAAAGATCTCTTAAAGTTTTAGATGGTGCTGTTGCAGTATTTGATGGTGTAGCTGGGGTAGAGCCCCAATCAGAAACTGTTTGGAGACAGGCTGATAAATATAATGTCCCTAGAATGTGCTTTATAAATAAACTTGATAGGACAGGAGCAAACTTCTTCATGTGTGTAGATATGATAACTGAAAGATTGGGATCTTATCCTTTAGTTACTCAATTGCCTGTTGGTATTGAAAGTAATTTGAAAGGTGTTGTCGATCTTGTAGCTAATAATGCAATAATATGGCAGGACGAAAGCCTTGGGGCAAAATTTGATGTTGTTGAAATACCTGATGAATTAAAAGAGCAGGCAAAAGAATATAGAGAAAAACTAATAGAAAAGGCTATTGAAGAAGATGACTCAATTATGGAAAGATATCTTGATGGCAACGAACCTTCGACTGAAGAATTAAAACAATGCATTAGAAAAGGCACAATCAAGGGTTCCTTTGTCCCAGTTTTGACAGGTTCTGCTTTTAAAAATAAAGGAGTTCAACCTTTGTTAGATGCAGTTATTGATTATATGCCTTCACCAAAAGATGTAGCTAGCGTTAAAGGCACTGATGTAAAGGATGATTCTAAGGAACTAGTGAGAAAATGTGAAGACGAAGAACCGTTTAGCGCATTAGCATTTAAAATAATGACAGATCCATTTGTAGGTAGCTTAACCTTTACTCGTATATATTCAGGAACGATTAATGCTAAAGATGCTGTATTAAATTCCAATTCAGGAAAAAAAGAAAATATTGGAAGAATGCTTCTTATGCATGCAAACAACCGTGAAGAAATTAAAGTAGCCCATGCCGGTGATATTGTTGCATTAGTAGGATTAAAAGACGTAACTACAGGTGAAACATTATGTGAGGTTAATAATCCAATCGTTTTAGAAAGAATGGATTTTCCTGACCCTGTTATAGAAGTTGCCGTAGAACCTAAAACTAAAGCTGATCATGAAAAAATGGGTCAAGCTCTCGGAAGACTTGCTCAAGAAGATCCTAGTTTTAGAGTTACAACAGACCATGAGAGTGGTCAGACTATTATTAAAGGAATGGGAGAGTTACATCTAGAGATTTTAGTTGATAGAATGAAAAGAGAATTTAAGGTCGAGGCAAATGTTGGTGCACCTCAAGTTGCCTATAGAGAAACAATATCAAGTTCATTTGACGTTGATTATACGCATAAAAAACAGTCAGGAGGAGCCGGTCAATTTGCTAGAGTTAAAATTAAGTTTGAACCTGGTAAAGCCGGAAGTGGCTATGAGTTTGTAAATCAAATTAAAGGTGGAAACATACCAACAGAACATATACCTGGCGTTGAAAAGGGACTTATAGCACAGCAACAAACTGGTGTTATTGCCGGCTTTCCATGCATAGATTTTAAAGCAGTTCTTTATGATGGAGCATATCATGATGTCGACTCAAGCGTACTAGCATTTGAAATTGCAGCAAGAGCTGCATTTAGAGAAGGTATTGCTAAAGCCAATCCTGTTCTACTGGAGCCTATGATGAAAGTAGAAGTAGTTACTCCAGAAGAATATATGGGCGATGTAATTGGTGATCTTAATAGTAGAAGAGGTCAGGTCCAAGAAATGTCTACCAGAGGTAATGCTAATGTTGTGGATGCTATGGTTCCATTAGCTAATATGTTCGGATATGTTAACAATTTAAGGTCATTATCCCAAGGTAGAGCAAACTACACAATGCAATTTGATCATTATGAACAGGTACCTTCTAACGTTGCGGATGAAGTGAAAGCGAAATTAGCATAATGGAAAATCAGAATATAAGAATTAGATTAAGAGGTTTTGATAATTCTCTTTTAGATAGCAGTACTCTTGATATTATTAATACTGCAAAAAGAACAGGTGCAAAAGTAAAAGGTCCTATTCCTTTACCAACAAGATTTGAGAGATTTACTGTAAACAAATCACCTCATGTTGATAAAAAAAGTCGTGATCAGTTAGAGATTAGAACACATAACCGCCTGCTTGACATAATTGATCCAACACCACAAACAGTTGATGCATTGATGAAACTTGATTTATCAGCAGGAGTAGAGGTTGATATAAAAATATAACCATGAATAGAACAGGATTAATAGCAACAAAAATAGGAAATTCATCATTTCATATGTCTAATGGATCAGCTACTCATGTAACGATACTTAAAATTGATGAATGCATTGTTTCTAAAGTTAAGACAACTGAAAAAGATGGATATAATGCTATACAACTTGCTAGCATAGATACAAATAAGGATATAAAAAAAATTAATAAACCTCAAAGAAAAAACTTTTCATCCATTAATATTAAACCTAAAAAAATTCTTAAAGAGTTTAGAGTTGATAGCGAAAATCTTCTTGAGTTAGGTACAGCCTTAAACGCCAATCATTTTAAAATAGATCAATTTATTGATGCCAGCAGTATTTCAATTGGTAAAGGTTTTGCTGGAGTAATGAAAAGACATAATTTTGGTGGATTGCGAGCATCTCATGGTGTGTCAATTTCTCATAGATCACATGGATCTACTGGTCAAAATCAAGACCCTGGAAGAGTTTTTAAAGGAAAAAAAATGGCCGGTAGAATGGGCGCAAAAAAAGTAACTAAACAAAATCTAAAAATTTTAGATGTTGATGAAAAACATAATATTTTAGTTGTAAAGGGTTCAGTGCCTGGAAAAAAAAATTCGATTATAATTATAAAGGATTCAATAAAGAAAAATAAATGAAAAAACCTATTCTAAATCTAACTAACAATGAAGTTGGCAATATAGTGCTGAACTCTGAAATATTCGGTGTTAAAGTTTTGCCAGATATTATTCATCAATATATTAGATATCAAAATGCTAAATCAAGGCAAGGATCTCATAAAACTAAATCTAGATCTGAAGTAAACGGTAGAGCAAAAAAACCATTTTCTCAAAAAGGTACTGGTAATGCAAGACAAGGATCCAGTAAGCCACCAAATTTCAGAGGTGGAGCTGCATCAATGGCGCCTATAGTGAGAGACCATTCTTTTAATCTTAATAAAAAAGAAAAAAAATTAGCTCTTAGATCGGCTCTTTCTTCAAAGTTAAAGGATAATAAATTAATATTTATTGATTCTTTTAAAGTTAATAATTTTAAGACAAAAGAGTTAAACAAAAAATTAAAAGTGTTTGAATACTCTTCTGCATTATTTATTCATTCGGAAACTGGAATTGATAATAATTTTAAATTAGCATCCTCTAATATTCCAAGAGTTTCTATATTAAGTCAAAAAGGTATGAATGTTAAAGACTTAATAACTTATGATAAAATTTTTATAGAACAAAAATGTATCGATGAAATTTCAAAGAGGCTTTCATGAAAAATATAAACAAGAAAATTTCATCCGAGAGAGCAATCAGCATAATTAAAAAACCAGTTACAACTGAAAAATCAACAAACCTTCAACAATTTAATCAATACACATTTATGGTCTCAAAAGATAGTAACTCTAATGAAATAAAACAAGCAATTGAAACAATATTCAAAGTTAAGGTAATGAAAATTAACACATCCATTACTAGAGGAAAAATGAAATCTTTTAAGGGAACTTATGGTTTCAGAAATGATATGAAAAAAGCTATTGTTACCCTAAAAGAAGGAAACACAATTGACTCATCTCTGGAGATTAAATAATGTTAAATAAATTCAAACCAGTTACTCCAGGTTTAAGAGGAACAGTTTTAGTTTCTAAGAAACATCTTTCAAAAGAAAAACCCGTAAAGTCTCTAACAAAACCATTACATTCTACTGGTGGTAGAAACAATCAGGGTAAAATTACTTCAAGAAGAATGGGCGGAGGGGTTAAAAGAAAATATCGAGTCATAGATTTTAAAAGAAACAAAATTGATATGAAAGCTGAAGTTATTAGAAATGAATATGATCCTAATAGATCAGCATTTATATCTTTACTTAAATATGAAGACGGTGAACTTAGATATATAATAACTCCAAAAAATGTTAACGTGGGTGAGCATTTAATTTCCGGTGAAAATGTAGATATTAAAAATGGCAACTGTCTTCCTTTAAGAAATATTCCAGTAGGAACAAATATACACAATATAGAATTAAAACCAGGTGCTGGTGCGCAACTTATTAGATCAGCTGGATCCTCCGCACAAATTGTTTCTAAGGAGTCACCATATGTTCAAGTAAAATTAATTTCAGGAGAGATCAGACATCTTAATAAAAATTCAAAAGCAACCGTTGGAGAAGTTTCTAATCCAGATCAAAAAAATGTGAAATTAGGTAAAGCTGGAAGAAAAAGATATTTAGGTTTTAGACCAAAAGTAAGAGGAGTTGTAATGAATCCTGTTGATCATCCACATGGTGGTGGAGAAGGTAGAACTTCTGGAGGTAGAAACCCTGTAACTCCATGGGGTGTAGCAACTAAAGGTAAAAAAACTAGAAATAACAAAAAAACAAATAATTTTATTATTAAAAGAAGGAAAAAATAATGAGTAGAGCTGTTTGGAAAGGTCCTTTTGTTGATATTCAACTTTTAAAAAAAGCAGATAAGCTTTCTCAATCTGGAAGAAAAGAAGTTATTAAAACTTGGTCAAGAAGGTCAACAATATTACCACAATTTGTAGGTCTTACTTTTGGAGTTTATAATGGTCAAAAGTTTGTACCTGTAACAGTTAATGAGCAAATGGTTGGGCATAAGCTAGGTGAATTTTCTCCTACTAGGTCTTTCAAAGGTCACACAGCTGCTGATAAGAAGGCTGAGAAGAAATGATTGATAACAAATTAACAGCTCTAGCTAAAGATAACATGATAAGGGTTAGCCCCATAAAACTATCTTTTATAGCTAACAGTATAGTAAATAAAAATGTTAACACTGCTATTAACCAGCTTAAATTTTCAACTAAAAGAGTATCAAAAAATGTATTAAAAGTTTTGAACGCAGCAATTGCTAACGCTGAAA
Organism: uncultured Alphaproteobacteria bacterium; assembly: GCA_902627245.1. Classification (GTDB taxonomy): domain Bacteria; phylum Pseudomonadota; class Alphaproteobacteria; order HIMB59; genus CACPNW01. Next base: position 22,477 of record CACOIH010000005.1, on the reverse strand, counting down.
ATAATAAACAGCTTGATATAGATAAGCTCTTTATTAAAGAAGCTTTTGTAGGAAAAAGTTTAAGAATGAAAAGGTGGAGACCAAGAGCAAAGGGAAGAGCCGGTTCAATTATCAAACCATTCAGCAAAATAACAATAGTTGTAGAAGAAAGAGCTGATAAAAAAAAGGATAAAAAATAATGGGACAAAAAGTTAATCCACACGGAATTAGATTAGGTATTAACAAAACTTGGTCATCAAGATGGTTTTCTAAAACAGAATATACAAAATTGTTGCACCAAGATTTGAAGATTAAATCTTATGTTGAAAGTAAATTGAAAAATGCAAGTATTTCTAAAGTAAATATTGAAAGAGCTGCTAAGAAATTAAGATTATCAATTTTTAGTTCAAGACCTGGAATTATAATTGGAAAAAAAGGTGCTGACATTGAAACCCTTAAGAACACTTTGTCCAAAATGTCAAATCTAGAAGTATTTCTTGATATAAAAGAAGTTCGTAAACCTGAAGTTGAAGCTAAACTTGTAGCTGAAAATATAGCAAACCAATTAGAAAAAAGAATATCATTTAGAAGAGCTATGAAAAAAGCCGTCCAATCTGCAATGAGACTAGGTGCAAAAGGAGTTAAGGTCGTGTGTAGCGGAAGATTAGGTGGGGCAGAAATTGCTAGAACTGAAAAGTACCATGAGGGAAGTGTTCCTTTGCATACTTTAAGAGGAGACATAGATTATGCTACTGCAGAAGCTGACACAACATATGGGATATGTGGAATCAAAGTATGGATTAATAAAGGAGAGATCCTAAGTAAAGATCCTTATGCAAGTGAAAAAAAACAGATAGATCAAGGAAGTGTTAGATAATGAATATGTTATCACCAAAAAAAACTAAGTTTAGAAAACAGTTTAAAGGTAGAATTCACGGATCTGCTAAAGGTAATTACACACTAAATTATGGAAGCTTTGGCCTAAAAGCTCTTGAGCCTGAAAGAGTTACTTCAAGACAAATAGAAGCTGCAAGAAAAGCTATTACTAGATATCTAAAAAGAGCTGGAAGAATGTGGATAAGAATATTTCCAGATGTTCCAGTTTCAAAAAAACCAGCTGAGGTAAGGATGGGTAAAGGAAAAGGTTCAATTGAGTTTTGGGCATGCAGAGTAAAGCCTGGAAGAATTATGTTTGAAGTTGATGGAGTCGAATTAAACGACGCAAGGAAAGCAATGACACTAGCTGCTGCAAAACTACCAATTAAATGTAAATTCGTTGTGAGGAATATATGATAAAAAAAACTGAAAATAGTAAAGATTTAAGCAAAATCAAAGATGAAATTTTTAGTTTGAAAAAATCACTACTAAATATGAATTTTCAAAAATCATCTGGTCAATTAGAAAAAACATCTAATATTAAGAAGGCAAAAAGAGATATTGCAAAACTGAAAACACAAATCACTCAACTTTTAAGAGGTAAAAATGCCTAAAAGATTATTATCAGGAACAGTTGTCTCTTCAAATTCAAATAAAACAATTGTAGTTGAAGTTACTAGAAGAGTTAAACATAAACTTTATAGAAAAATTATAAGTAGAACAAAAAAATATCATGCGCATGATGAGAAAAATGAATTTAAAATTGGTGACTCAGTATCTATTATTGAGTCAAAACCAATTTCTAAGCTTAAAACATGGATAGCAATATCTGCAAATGGAGAAGTTAAATGATACAAATGCAGTCCAAACTGTTTGTTGCTGATAACTCTGGAGCTAGAAAAATACAGTGCATCAAAGTATTAGGAGGATCTAAAAGAAAGTCAGCTTCAATCGGTGATGTAATTGTTGTTTCTATAAAAGATGCTATTCCAAGAGCTAAAGTAAAAAAAGGAGATGTTTATAAAGCTGTAATAGTTAGAACATCAAAAGACTTTCAAAGAAATGATGGAACTTCAATACGTTTTGATAAAAATGCTGCCGTTTTATTAGATAAACAGGAGGAGCCAATTGCAACAAGAATTTTTGGACCTGTTACAAGAGAGTTGAGAACTAAAAAGTTCATGAAAATTATAAGTTTAGCACCCGAGGTTTTGTAATGAATACAAAGTTTAAATTAAAAAAAGGTGATGAAGTAATTGTAATTGCTGGGAAAGACAAAGGTAAAAAAGGCAAAATAATCAAAATGATACCTAAAAGAAATAAAGCAATAGTTTCCGATATTAATAAAGTTAAAAAAAATAAGAAACCAGACAATAATCAACCAGGTGGGATTACAGAAAAAGAAATGCCTATTGATATTTCAAATTTGTCTTTTTTTGATTCAGCTTTAAATAAAGCTGTAAGAATAGGTTTCAAATTTAATAACGATAAAAAAGTTAGAATTAACAAACAATCTGGCAAAGAGATATAAATGAGTAGACTTCTTGAAGAATATAAAAATAAAATAAAAATTGAATTAATGAACAAACTCGAGCTTAAGAATATTCATCAAGTTCCTAAAATTAATAAAATTGTGTTAAATATGGGGATTGGTGAAGCTAAAGATGACTCGAAGCTTGTTGATAAAGCAATTAATGATTTGAGTCTTATTACTGGTCAGAAAGCTGTAAAAACAAAAGCAAAGAAAGCAATTTCTGGTTTTAAAATTCGTTCTGGAATGCCTCTAGGAGCAATGGTTACATTAAGAAATAAAATCATGTATGAGTTTTTAGATAGATTAGTTACTATCGCAATCCCTAGAATTAGGGACTTTAGAGGTCTAAAATCAACAAGTTTTGATGGTAAAGGCAATTTTTCAATGGGAATTAAAGAACATATAATTTTTCCTGAAATCAATTTTGATAAAGTTGATAAAGTTAGAGGATTAGATATTACAATATGTACATCAGCAAAAAATAATAATGAGGCATTAGAACTATTAAAGAGCTTTAATATGCCTTTTAAACAGAAAGAAATTAACTAGGGGTAATATGGCAAAAGTAAGTTCAGTCCAAAAAAATATACTAAGATCTAAAATGATTAAAAAATTTAGTGATAGAAGAAAATCTCTAAAATCAAAAATCAGAGATAAAAAAATTACTTTAGAAGAAAGAATCACATTGCAAAATAAACTTAACGATTTACCAAGAAATAGCTCATCTATTAGGCATAGAAATAGATGTGAACTAACAGGTAGATCAAGAGGTGTATACAGAAAGTTTGGTCTTTCTAGAATTAAAATTAGAGAACTTTCAATGACTGGTGATCTGCCAGGAGTTGTTAAGTCAAGTTGGTAAGGAGATATTGTAATGGCTTTTAATGATGCTCTATCAGATATGTTAGCAAGGATTAAAAATGCTCACAAAGCAAAAAAATCTTACACTTCATGTTTTAAATCTAAATTAAACTTAAATGTACTCTCAGTTCTTAAAGAAGAGGGATATATAAGGGGTTATAATGATTTTGAAGTAAGAAAAGGGATTCATTCAATAAAAATTGATTTAAAATATTATAATGGAACACCAGTTATTAAAAAGATAAAACGAATTTCAAAACCTGGAATAAGAGTTTATTCAAAAATATCTGATCTTGAAAAAACTTATGGTGGCTTGGGTATTTCAATTCTATCAACCCCGAAAGGTGTAATGTCCGACCAACAGGCTAGAAAGAACAATGTTGGTGGTGAAGTTCTCTGCGAGGTATTTTAATGTCAAGAATTGCAAAAAATAGTATTAAATTTGACAAAGATACGACATGTGTTTTTGAAGATGGTAAGTTTTTTGCAAAAGGAAAATTAGGAGAAATGCAAATAAACATTACTTCAAATTTAAAAATAGATATATCAAATGATGAAGTATTGGTTATTCCTAAAGATGAAAATACAAAAAAAGATCCTATCTGGGGCACAACAAGAGCTCTTGTTGCAAATACTATAATTGGTGTATCTGAAGGATTTACAAAAACTTTAGAGCTTAATGGTACAGGTTATAGAGCAAGTGTTTCGGGATCAATACTTAAATTACAATTAGGATATAGTCATGATATTAACTTTGATATACCTAAAGACGTCAAAATTGAATGTCCAAAACAAAATATTATAAAACTTACAAGTTTTAATAAAGAAAAACTTGGAGCTGCAGCTGCTAAGATAAGATCTTACAGAAAACCAGAGCCTTTTAAGGGTAAAGGAATTAAATATAGCGATGAATTTATATTTAGAAAAGAAGGTAAGAAAAAATAATAAAATGAAAAATAGAGCTGAGAAAATTAGATATAAAATAAAAAAAGTTTCTAATAGAAATAGATTGTCTGTTTTTAAATCAAACACTCATATCTATGCACAATTAATTGATGATGTAAAAGGAGTAACAATAGCAAGCGTAGCCTCAGTGCAATCGTCAATTAAAAGTAAAAATTTAAATAGAAAGCAGTTAGCAGAATATATTGGTAAAGAAATAGCAAAAAAAATAATTTTAAAAGGAATAAAAGATGTTGCTTTTGACAGAGGTAAATACAAATATCATGGACTTATTAAAATACTTGCAGATGCTGCAAGAGATGAGGGCCTTAACTTTTAGAGGAATATATGTTTGAAAACGATAAAACAGAATTTAACGAACATTTAGTTACGATAAATAGAGTAGCCAAAGTTGTAAAAGGAGGCAGGCGTTTTGGTTTTGCGGCAATTATGATAGTTGGAGATAACAAAGGTAGAGTTGGTATTGGAACAGGAAAAGCTAAAGAAGTTCCAGAGGCAGTTAGGAAGGCTACAGAAAATGCAAAAAATAAAATGATCAGAGTTCACCTTAAAGAAAATAGAACAATTCATCATGATATTGTCGGTAGATTTGGAGCTGGAAAGGTAATTTTAAGAACAGCATCACCTGGTACTGGTATTATAGCTGGAGGACCAATGAGAGCGCTATTTGAGTCATTAGGTATAAAAGATATAGTTGCAAAATCAACGGGAACTTCAAATCCACACAATATGCTTAAAGCTACATTTAATGCATTTAGGGTGTCGGAGTCTCCAAAATCAATTGCATCTAAAAGATCAAAAAAGCTAAGTGAAATAAACAACCAAAAGACAGATAGTTAAAATGAAAATTAATGAATTAAAATCACCACTGAGCTCAAGTAAAAATCGTAAAAGAGTAGGAAGGGGAGCTGGTTCTGGTTTAGGTAAGACATCTGGCAGAGGAGTCAAGGGTCAAAAATCCAGATCTGGAGTATCTATAAATGGTTTTGAGGGAGGCCAAATGCCATTGTACAGAAGACTTCCAAAAAGGGGTTTTAAAAATCCTTTTAAACTAAAAGTCCAACAAATTAATTTTGATACATTAAGTGCATTAATAAAAAAATATAATCTTAATTCCGAAAAAATTAGCGAAAAAGATTTATTTGATAAAAAAATCTTTAACAAATCTAAAGGTAATTTAAAATTGCTAAATGTTGGTAAAATAGATCAACCAATTACTATCGAAATTTCTTTTGCTTCCAAAAAGGCAATCGAAATTGTAGAAAAACTTGGTGGTAAAGTAACACTAATTAATAATTAATTATGGCAACCGCAGCAGATAGATTAGCTAATAATTTAAATTTTGGAGCACTTGGTAAAGCCACTGAATTGAGGCAAAGACTTTTATTTACTTTGGGAGCTCTAATAGTTTTTAGATTAGGTACATTCTTGCCTATACCTGGAATAAACCCAATTGCTTTACAGCAGTTTTTTGAGCAGCAGTCATCTGGAATTTTGGGAATATTCGATACTTTCTCTGGTGGTGCATTAGGTCGTATGGGGATTTTTGCTCTAGGAGTAATGCCATATATATCAGCTTCAATAATTATGACGCTTATGCAATCGGCAATACCTTACTTAAAAAGCCTTAAAGAGCAAGGAACCAAGGGAAGAAGACAAATCCTCCAATACTCAAGGTATCTTACAGTATTAATTGCTGCCTTACAAGGATACGGAGTATCAATAGGTTTAGAATCAATGCAAACTATGTATGGAAACATTGTATTTGAACCGGGAATGTTTTTTAGATTAACAACTGTAATAACTTTGGTAGGAGGAACGATTTTTTTAATGTGGCTTGGAGAACAAATATCTTCAAGAGGTGTTGGAAATGGTATATCACTAATAATAACAGCTGGAATAATTGCTAACCTACCTAGTGCATTTGTTAGTACTCTTCAACTTGGAAGAACTGGTGAACTTAGCGTAGCATTTATACTTGGAATAATAATTTTAATTTTCCTTTTGATTATATTTATAGTATTTGTTGAGAAGGCCCAAAGAAGACTCCCTGTTCAATATCCAAAAAGACAAGTCGGGAATAAGATATATGGTGGTCAAAGTTCTCACTTACCTTTGAAAATAAATACTGCAGGTGTAATTCCAGTTATTTTTGCATCTTCTATATTACTATTGCCAAACACTATGTCTGGTTTTGGAGCTGGATCATCTAGTGAAATATTTATATTAATTTCTAGCTATCTGGGAAGGGGACAACCATTGTACTTAATATTTTATGCTTCAATGATAATATTCTTTGCATTTTTTTATACCGGTATTGTTTTTAATCCAGATGAACAGGCAGAAAATTTAAGAAAATATGGTGGCTTTATTCCTGGTATTAGACCTGGTGAAAATACTGCTAAGTATATAGAATATGTTTTGACAAGAATTACAACTATAGGGACAATATACTTAGCCTTTGTAGCTCTCTTGCCAGAATTTTTACTTTCAAGAACTTCAATTCCATTCTATTTAGGGGGTACTGCATTACTTATTGTTGTTGTTGTAATGATTGATTTTATTACACAAGTTCAATCACATTTATTCCAACATCAATATGAAAATCTTCTGCGTAAAACAAAATTAAAAGGCAGAAGATAAATTGTTTAACTTAATTTTTTTTGGCCCACCCGGAGCTGGAAAAGGAACACAGGCTAAAAAAATATCTAAGCTTTTAAATATTTCTCACCTTTCAACAGGAGATATTCTCAGATCAAAGATTGAACAAAAAGATGAGATAGCAATTAAACTAAAACAGATAATGTCCAGTGGTAAACTTGTATCCGATGAAATTCTAAATGAAATTGTATCCCAAAGACTTTTATCTGACTCCAAAAAAGGTTTCTTATTAGATGGATATCCAAGAACTCTAGATCAATCTGATTTTCTTAATAATTTTATGAGTAAAAATAATTTAAACTTTGATTTTATTTTTAATATTGAAATAGAATTCAATACTTTAAAAGAAAGAATACTAAAAAGATCGATTGAGGAAGATAGGGAAGATGATAATTTAGAAGTGATCCAAACAAGATATAAAGCATATTCAGAAACAACAAAGCTTGTTTCAAACTTTTATAAAGAAAACTATCCTCAAATTTTCCATGAAATTAATGGTGAGGACAAAATTGATGAAATAACATCTAAAATTCAAAAAATACTAAAAAAATGATCTTTTTCTGCCAATATTTGCAATTTCTTCACTTGACTAAGACCTTATAAATCATGTATTCACCCACATTCATTTTCTTACATCATTATGGCTAGAATATCTGGAGTTAATATACCTACTAATAAAAAAGTGCATATCGCACTTACTTACATATTTGGTATTGGCAATAAGATTGCTAAAGATATTTGTGGTGAAGCATCCGTCGACTTATCTAAAAGAGTGAATGAGCTAAATGATGATGAGCTAAATAAAATAAGAGATTTGATAGATCAAAATTATTCAGTTGAAGGCGATTTGAGAAGAAAAATTTCAATGGATATTAAGAGATTAAATGATCTAGGATGCTATAGAGGTCTAAGGCACAGAAAAAAACTCCCTGTTAGAGGTCAAAGAACACACACTAATGCAAGAACTAGAAAAGGTAAAGCAGTAGCAATAGCAGGGAAGAAAAAAGTAACTAAAGGTTAAAATGGCTGAGAAAAAGAAATCAAAAATTAAAAAAAAGGTTTCGTCTGGGGTTGCTCATATAGTTTCCTCATTCAATAATACGATAATAACTATTTCTGATGAAAAAGGTAATGCTTTAGCTTGGTCATCTGCAGGTCACAAAGGATTCAAGGGTTCAAGAAAATCTACACCATACGCAGCGCAGATAGCCGCTGAAGATGTTGGTAACAAGGCTAAGGATTATGGAGTCAAGTCCCTGAAAGTTGAGGTTTCAGGTCCTGGTTCAGGTAGAGAGTCTGCACTAAGATCATTACAATCAATAGGTTATGTAATTACTTCTATTAAAGATGTTACTCCTATTCCGCATAATGGTTGCAGACCAAGAAAAAGAAGAAGAGTTTAATTTAATGAGGAGTAAGTAGTGTTGCAGAAAAATTGGAGTGAACTAATTAAGCCAAGTAAGATGGAAGTTAATGTTGAGGAAAGCACAGGAAAAAAAGGTGTTTTAACAGCTGAACCTTTGGAAAGGGGTTTTGGTCTCACTCTTGGAAATGCAATAAGAAGAGTTCTTTTATCTTCACTTCAAGGAGCTGCTATAACTTCAGTTAAATTTAAAGGTGTTGTTCACGAATTTTCTACTATACCAGGAGTTAAGGAGGATTTAACAGATATTTTGCTAAATCTCAAAACTGTGGCGGTTAAAGTTCACTCGCCCGGATTAAAAAAAATGTATCTAAAGTCTACAGGCTCGGGCGAACTTAGAGCAGGAAACTTTGAAACAGACTCTGAAACTGAAATCATGAATCCAGATCAGTTAATTATGACATTAGACTCAAACGCCGAAATCGAAATAGAAGCAAATGTTGAAACTGGTAAAGGCTATGTCTCTGCAGAAGTTGCTGAAGATGATAGTAAAGTTATCGGGGAGATTAAGCTTGATGCTATGTTTAGCCCTGTAATAAAAACATCATACAAAGTTGAAAATAGCAGAGTAGGTCAGGTTACTGATTATGATAAGTTAATATTTGAAGTAGAAACTAATGGTGTAATTACACCTGATGATGCTATTGCACTTGCAGCTAGAATATTGCAAGATCAGTTACAACCCTTCATTAATTTTGATGAACCAGAAACAATTCCTGATCAATCTCAAGTAGAAAAATTATCTTTTAATTCAAATCTACTCAAAAAAGTAGAGGAACTAGAACTCTCAGTGAGATCAGCTAACTGTCTTAAGAACGACAATATAATATATATCGGGGATCTTGTCCAAAAATCAGAGTCTGAAATGTTAAGAACACCCAATTTTGGTAGAAAATCCTTAAATGAAATTAAAGAAGTTCTTCAGCAAATGGAATTAAATCTCGGAATGTCTGTTCCTGAATGGCCTCCAGAGAATATAGACGAATTGGCAAAAAAATATGAGGATCCTTTTAATAAGTAAAAATGAAACATAATATAAAAAACAAAAAACTTAATAAAACATCCAGCCATAGAAAAGCTATGTTCATGAATCTATCAAATTCATTAATTAAACATGAGCAAATAACTACTACATTACCGAAAGCTAAAGAACTAAGAAGATTTGTAGAAAAAGTTATTACCTTAGGTAAAAAAGGCGATCTATTATCAAGGAGAAAAACAATTGCAATTCTTCAAGATGTTGCAATGACAAAGAAAATTTTTGATACTATTGCTAAAAGATATAAAGATAGGAACGGCGGATATACTAGAATTATTAAATTAGGTAATAGATTTGGAGATAACGCCTCTATGGCAGTAATTGAGATGGTTGATAGAGACGAGGAAGCAAAAGGTAAAGATAGTGGTCCAGTTATTGAAAAAAAACCTGCTGAAGAATTAGAAGATCAACCACAAGTTTAAATTATATTGACACATTTAATTTTAATAGCTTCTGGTGGCGCTACTGGAGCAATTTCAAGATTTTTAACCACTAGTTTAATTAAGCAATACTTTCCTTATAGTTTTTATGCTACACTACTTATAAACATTTTAGGATCATTTCTAATTGGTTATCTTGTTTCTGTGGGTTATTCTAAAAACATATCAGAAAATTTTATAAAATATTTTCTCATTATTGGGTTTTTGGGATCTTATACTACTTTTTCAGCATTTTCATTAGAGGTCGTAGATTTGTATTTATCAGGAAAATTTACTTTATCGTTTCTTTACATAATTTTTTCCATTACTTTATGTATTCTGGCCTCTTTATTAGGAATGCACATAAATAAATTTTGATAAAAATTTTAAAAATAAACGATGACTATGATATCAGATTAGATAAATATCTGAAAATTAAATATTCATCCCTGACCCAAAGTTTTATTGAAAAAAATATTAGGAAAAAAAAGATACTTATTAATAATTTTAAAACATCTTCAAATTATTTAGTAAAAAAAAATGATTTTATAAAAATATTAAATTTTCACGAAAGCCTATATAAAAACAAAATAGTATTTAAGAGAAAAATTACTATATCTAAAGAAATTATAAAAAAATTTGAAAATTCTATAATCTATGAAAATAATAAATTTATAATAATAAATAAATGGTCTTCAATTTCAACACAAGGCGGTAGTAAAATTAATATATCAATTGATGATATAATAAATAAAATATCTAAAAATTATAAACTAGTTCACAGGTTAGATAAAGATACATCTGGCTTATTGATAATTTCTAAAAATAGAAAAACAGCTCAAGTATTTGGTAATTTATTCAAATCAAAATTAATAGATAAAACTTATTTAGCTATATGCGAGGGCGTTCCAAGGTTAAAAGAATCAATTGTAGATTTAGACATAAAAAATAAAGATCAAAAAATTGAAAAAAGTAAAACAATTTATAAATTAATTAACAGTAGCAAGGGATTATCTTTAATTATGTTTAAACCATTAACTGGAAAAACACATCAATTAAGGATTGTGTCTAAAAACCTAACTTGTCCTATAATTGGAGATAATAAGTATAACACACAATCTAAATATACTAATGAGATATTGAAATTAAATGCTCATAGATTAAAATTTAAAATAGATAGTGAAGATTATGAATTTTTTTCTGATTTATCTAACGACTTCAAATATTTCTTAGAAATAAATAAAATAAAATACTCTAAAAAAAGTCTATTGCTAAAACTTAGATAATTTTTTTAAAAAAATATGTTTAAATTCTTCGTCAAAGTCTTTTTCTGATAGATTTATACCTATTTCTTTTAAAGATGTGTTCTGATATCCTCTCAAACCACATGGCTCGATATCTTCATAAAATTTCAAATTAGGGTTAATATTAAAACTTAATCCATGATATGTTACCCATTTAGAAACTCTTAAACCTATAGCACCAATTTTCTTTTCTTTATCAAATTTTATTTTATTTGATTTAGTCACCCATATTCCTACTCTATCATCAAATGACTTTGCCTCAATATTATAATTATTTAAAAAACTAATTACTGAATCTTCAATTATTGAAATAAATTTTCTAATATCTTTTTTTCTATCATTTAGGTTGATGAGAAAATAAACAATTCTTTGTCCTGGTCCATGATAAGTTGTTTTTCCACCTCTGTTAGTTTTAATAATTTTCAATTGATTTTTTTTAATAATATCATTTGCACTTGCACTTGTGCCCTGGGTGTAAATATGATTGTGATTTAAAAACCATATTAACTCATTACTATTTTTATTTTGTATCTTTTCAACTCTTGATTTCATAAAATTTATCGATGATTCGTAGTCAATTAATTCTGAAGATTTTTTAATTTCTATTTCTCTCATTTTTTGGCACATTAAGATCTGTTGATACTTAATATCCTATCTGTTATTTATTACCATATTAATAAATAGGCGGCTGTGGCGGAATTGGTATACGCGCAGCGTTGAGGTCGCTGTGGGATTTATCCTGTGGAAGTTCAAGTCTTCTCAGCCGCACCAAATTATGAATGATAAAAAGAATATAAATACAAATAACTTTTCATCAAAAGAATCAGTAAATCTTGTTACAGACTATTTAAATAATTATCAAAATTCAAAAGTTTTGAATTATTTGCAAGATATGCACAATGCAGACATTGCAGATCTTTTACAAAATTTGGACCCAGTATTGAGACTATCTCTAATAAACTTAATTAGTTCTAAATTTGATCCAGAGATTTTAACTTATCTTAATGATAGCTTGAGAGATGAAGTTGTTGAAACGTTAGACATAAAGCAACTCGCCACTAATGCAAAAACTTTAGATATTGATGATGCAGTTGATCTTGTTGAAGACTTAGAAGAAACAGATCAAAATACTTTTTTAGAAAATTTAGAAGAAAAAGACAGGTCATTAATTCAAGAAGGTTTAAATTATCCAGAAGATTCTGCTGGTAGATTAATGCAGAGAAAATATGTTTCAATTGATGAAAATTGGAATGTTGGTCAGACTATTGACTATTTAAGAAAAAATACAAAAGAACTTCCTGATGATTTTTATGATATTTTTTTAATAGATATCAACAATAGAGTAACTGGTATTGTGCCACTTGGAAGATTAATGAGCTCTAACCGAGATGTAGATTTAAAGATTATTATTAATAAGGAAACAAGAGTTATTGATGTGAACACAGATCAAGAAGATGTAGCTTATTTATTTAGTAAATATGGACTGGTTAGCGCTGCTGTTGTAGATAATGAAGAAAAATTAATAGGATCAATAACAGTTGATGATGTTGTAGAAGTAATCGAAGAAGAAAGAGAAGAAGATATATTAAAATTAGGAGGAGTAGGTCAAACTGATATTTATAACGCAATTATTGATACAACAAAATCTAGATTTTCATGGCTGTTAGTAAACTTATTAACTGCAGTAATTGCTTCTATAGTGATAGGTTTTTTTGAAGCCTCAATTGAAAAAGTTGTTGCTCTAGCTATTTTGATGCCAATTGTAGCATCAATGGGTGGAAACGCAGGAACACAAACATTAACTGTAGCAGTAAGGGCATTGGCAGTTAAAGAACTAACCACTTCCAATGCTTTAAAGATAATTACAAAAGAAACATTTATTGGAGGTATTAATGGTGTGATTTTTGCAATTATAATTTCACTTGTGTCAATATATTGGTTTGAAGAACTGATGCTGGGTATAATTATTGGTTTAGCAATGGTTCTTAATTTGATCGTTGCTGGATTTGCAGGAATTATTATTCCATTAACATTAGACAAGTTAGAAATTGATCCAGCATTAGCATCTGGTGTAATATTAACAACTATAACTGATGTTTTTGGTTTTTTATCTTTCCTAGGCTTGGCAACCTTATTTTTGATATAATACACACTATATATAATTCGTATGATAAAAAAAAATGATTTGATAGATTACTTTTTTAAAGGGATAAAAGATAAAAATAATCTAAAGATAGGTGTTGAACATGAAAAATTTGTACTTAGCAAGAAAACCAATAAACAAGTTTCTTATAACATGCAAAACGGTATCAAGGATATTCTTCTTAGATTTGTCAAAAATGGTTGGATACCAAAATATGATGACAATGGAAAAACAATTATAGCATTAGGACGTTTTGGAGAGAGTATTACCTTAGAACCAGGCGGTCAGCTAGAGTTATCAGGCGCACAACTAACTAATATTCATCAGACATGTACTGAAACGACTAGGCATTTAAAAGAACTTAAAGAAATTGGTAAAGAATTTAGTTTCAATTTACTTGGTTTAGGTGTTGAGCCAAGTTTAAAATTAGATGAATTACCATGGATGCCTAAACAGAGATATAACATAATGAAGAACTACATGCCAAAAGTAGGGACTCTTGGGCATCATATGATGAAAAGAACATGCACTAATCAAGTGAATTTAGATTATTACTCAGAAGAAGATATGAAAAGAAAATTTCGATTTATGTTAAACATTGAAGGAATTGCAACTGCAATTTTTGCTAATTCTCCATTTGATAATAAAAAAATATCTGAATATAAAAGTTTAAGGGCACACTTTTGGCATCATACAGATAAAAATAGAACTGGATTGTTACCCTTTATATTTAAAAAAGATTTTAATTTTGAAAAATACGTCGATTACGCTCTTGATATTCCTATGTATTTTATCATTAGAAATAATAAATATATAAATATGACTAAATATACATTTAGAGATTTTTTTGAAAATAAATTAGTAGATGAAAAAATTATTGAACCTACAATTGATGATTGGATCAATCATTTATCAACTTTATTTCCACAAGTTCGACTAAAGCAATTTTTAGAAATCAGATCTATGGACGCCTGCTCGTGGGATTTAATATGCTCACAACCTGCTTTTTGGATTGGATTAGTTTACAATCAGGATTCATTTAATAAAGCTCAAGAGTTGGTTGAAAGTTGGACACAAGATGACAGAAATTATATAAATAATATTGTTCCCAAAGAAGGTTTGCAAGCTAAGTTTAAAGATGGAACAATTCTTGATGTGGCGCAAAACCTTTTTGAAATTTCAAAACAGGGTTTGAATGCTAGAAATATTCTAGCTAGAAATAAAAAATACAATGAAACTTTTTATGTTAGAGATCTTGAATCTAACTTATCCAGAGGAGAATCCCCAGCAGATTTATTAATCAATAAATTTAATAATGAATGGGATCATGATATTAACAAAATTTATACTGAAAATATTTTTTAATGAAAAATCAAATAGCAATTCAAATGGATAATATTGAAACAATAGATTACGAATTTGATACATCTTTTTTGATAGGCTTAGAAGGTCAGAAAAGAAACTACAAAATTTTTTATTATGAACCAAATAATTTGGTAATCAAAAATGGCAATGTTCAAGCAACTGGTTATTATTTACAATTAAATTTAGAAAATAATAATTATTTCAAATACACTTCAGATAAAATTACAGTAGAATTAAAAAATTTTAAATTTGTTTTTTTGCGTCAAGATCCTCCTTTTGATATGAACTATATTACCTCAACCTATATTTTGGATCTATTACCGGCGACTACCAAGGTAATTAATGATCCTAAAGCTGTAAGAAATGCTACTGAAAAATTATTCACATTTAATTTTAAAGAGTTTATGCCTCAAACTATAGTTACAAAAAATATTAATGATATATATCAAGCTTTAGATGAATTTGACGACATAATAACAAAACCCCTTTACGGTAATGGTGGTGTAGGAATTCACAGGTTTAATAAAAAAAATTTCAATCCAGATATTTTAAGGCAGTATCTTGATTTACCAATAATGATTCAAAAATATATCAAAGAAATAGAACAAGGTGATAGAAGATTGATATTAATTGATGGAATATATTACGGTTCAGTAGCTAGAATACCAAAAGATGGCAATATAAAAGCAAATTTTCATGCAGGTGGTATACCAAGTAAATCAGATTTAGTATTTCGTGATAAAGAAATTGTTGAGGTTGTTGGACCAGAATTAAGAAAAAATAATCTTTTTTTTGTGGGAATTGACATTATTGGAGACTACTTAACTGAAATTAATGTGACTTCTCCAACTGGAATCAAGCAAATCAATGATCTTAACAATGTCAATTTAGAAAAAGTTTTTTGGGATAAGCTTGAAGCAAAATATAAATTAGTTTAATTACAAACTATTAAAGGATAAGTTTATGAATAATGATAGAATTTTAATAAATAAGTTGAAGAGTTTTGAAAATGTAAATTCTTACTTTCTTAATATTATATTAGCCCTTTTTGGAACAATTTTACTAGCTTTTTCATCTAAAATACAAGTTCCTTTTTGGCCAGTACCCATGACAATGCAAACGTTTGTAATTTTTTTAATTGGGATGACTTATAGTGTTAGATTATCCTTTGCAACGGTAGCTTTATACCTTTTTGAAGGTGCAGTTGGACTTCCAGTATTTGCAAAAGGTGGTGGACTGACCTATTTTATATCCCAACCTTCTGTAGGTTTTCTTTATGGAATGTTAATATCTGTAGTATTGATAAGTTATCTAGCTGATAGAGGATTTAGCAAAACATATTTGAAAGCAACAATTTCTTTATTTTTAGGAAGCATAATTACTTTTTTAATCGGCATAGTTTACCTTGGGGCTATTATTGGTTTCGACAAAGCAATAGCAGGTGGTTTATTACCTTTTATTCCAAGCGAATTATTTAAAATTGCTCTAGCAGTTGCCTTAATTCCTACTTTACAAAAAGTTATTAAAAAATAACTTTAATGAAAATTGGAATTGATTTGGGAGGTACCAAGACTGAAGGCATTCTAATTGACTCTTCTGGTAAAGAATTAAAGCGAGAAAGAATTAAAACTGAAAAGAACTATGATGGTACTATCAATGGTATACTTTCTATAATTAAAAATTTTGAAAACTCCTTCGGTGTCGTTGAGTCTATAGGCATTGGTATGCCTGGAGCAATATCTGCTGACACTGCATTAATTAAAAACGCAAATTCGATATGGCTTAATGGTAAACCGTTAAAAAAAGATTTAGAAAAAATTTTAAATAGAAAAGTTAATTTGGAAAATGATGCAAATTGTTTTGCTTTATCTGAAGCTGTGGATGGTGGTGGAAAAGGTTTCAAAGTTGTATTTGGAGTAATTATAGGTACTGGCACAGGAGGTGGAATAGTTATAGATCATAAAGTCCTACAAGGTAGAAATAATATTGGTGGTGAGTGGGGACACGTTACTTTACCTAGTAGATCAGATGATGAAAAAAAATATGTTAAAGATTGTTATTGTGGAAAAAATGGCTGTATGGAAACGTACGTTTCCGGACCTGGCTTTGCTTCAACTTTTAACTTACGTTTTAATAAAAATTATGATTCACATAAAATATTAGAGGGATTTAAAGAAAATGATCCAGATTGTATTTTTGCTCTCGAGCAATACACTGACCATCTAGCAAGAGGTTTGTCATTGATTTGTAATATTCTTGATCCTGATGTAATAGTTTTAGGTGGGGGTATGTCAAATATTGATTTTATTTATGATAACATCGATGAAGCTCTAAAAAAATATGTATTTACTGATACCTTCCATACTAAAGTTGTTAAGAATATTCACGGAGACTCAAGCGGTGTTAGGGGTGCAGCTTGGCTTTCTTAGATACCTCCCATTGATATATATTTTATAATTAAATAATCATCTAAACCATACCTCGACCCTTCTCGACCCATTCCTGACTCTTTGACTCCACCAAATGGTACTTCGGGTATAGTTGGTAATCCATTATTAATTGATACAATCCCATATTCTAGCGCTTCAGCTACTCTCCAAATTTTTCCAATATCTCGTGAATAGAAGTACGACGCAAGTCCATATGGAGTATCGTTTGCCATTTTAATAACTTCTTCATCATTTGAAAATTTATATACTGGCGCTACCGGACCAAATGTTTCTTCAAATGTTATTTTGGCTTTAGTTGAAACATTTGATAAGACTGTTGGTTGGTAAAAATTACCTCCTAAGGGATGAACATCACCTCCTACTGCAATTTTAGCTCCTATATTTACTGCATCTTGAACATGATCAATAACTTTTTCCAATGAAGATTTATCAATAAGTGGACCAGAAACAATGCCTTCATCTAACCCATTTCCAACTTTTATTTTTTTTACTCCATTTGTAAATTTTTCCAAAAAAACATCATACACATTTTCATGAACAAAAAGTCTATTTGTACAAATACAAGTTTGTCCACTATTTCTAAACTTGCTTTGCAATGCGCCTTCTACTGCTTCATCAATATCTGCATCTTCAAAAACTATAAAAGGAGCATGCCCACCTAATTCCATAGACATCTTTTTTACAGTAGAAGCACTTTGTTCCATTAATATTTTCCCAACTTCTGTTGATCCTGTAAAAGATATTTTTTTTATTTTTGGATTTTTAGTTAATTCCATTCCAATTTCTTTTGCTGATCCAGTAATAATATTAAATACCCCATCAGGAAATCCTGCAAGTTTAGCTAATTCAGCTACTGCTAATGCCGAAAAAGGAGTTTGGCTTGCAGGTTTAACAACTGTTGTACATCCAACTGCTAGAGCTGCAGCACATTTTCGTGTTATCATAGAGTTTGGGAAATTCCATGGTGTAATTGCACCAACAACTCCGACAGGTTGTTTAATAATTACAATTCTTTTCCCAGGTCTGGGGTCAGGTATAATATCACCATAAACTCGTTTTGCTTCCTCAGCGTAAAATTCAATATACGAAGCACCCATCAATATTTCACCTTTAGCCTCAGCAAGAGGCTTGCCCTGTTCAACAGTCATTATTTTTGCTAGATCATCAACATTATCAACTATTAGATCACTCCATTTTTTTAAAATAATTGATCTTTCTTTTGCAGTAGTGTTTTTCCATGATTGAAATGCATTATCAGCATATTCTATTACGGATTTAGTTTCATCTGCTGTAAAGTTTGGCACTTTACCAATAATTTCCATAGTAGCTGGATTGTTAACTTCTATTCTATTGTTATTTTGTCCATCTTCCCATTGTCCATTTACAAAACATTTTTCTTTAAAGAGTGATTTATTGTTTAATTCCATAGGCGTTAATTATAAAAGATAACTTAAATTAAGGAAATTATAATGACAATAGTAAATTCTTGGAATGAATGGGATCCGCTTAAGCATGTGATTGTAGGAACCGTAGAAAATTCTAATGTACCACCAATGGAACCAGCATTAGAACCTAAAGTAAGTAAAGATAGTGGTATGGTGGGTTCGCATGGACCTCGAAGTAAAGAATCTATTGATAAAGCAAATATTCAGTTAGATAATTTCATTAAAATTCTTGAATCACATAATATTAGAGTTGACCGACCAACTCCAATTGATTTTACAAAATCAATTGAAACTCCAGATTGGCAAAATGATGGGCAATTTGGTTCAATGCCTCCAAGAGATGTAATATTAACAGTTGGAAACGAGATGCTCGAAGCTCCAATGTCATATCGTTGTCGTTGGTTTGAATATCTTGCTTACAGACCTTTACTTGAAAAATATTATGATGAAGATCCTAATATGCGATGGGAGTCAGCACCAAAACCTCGCTTAACAGCTAAAACTTATAAATCAAATTACTTACCAGAAGGAATTACAGAAGAAGAAAGACATAAAAAAATTCATGAAAGGGATATGATACTAACAGAACAAGAACCTCTTTTTGATGCCGCTGAAGTTTTGCGATTTGGTAAAGATTTATTTTATCATAATAATTTTACATCTAACTTAAAGGGTTTGAATTGGCTTAAAAGACATTTTCCAAACCATCGAGTTCATCAAATAAATTTACCTGGAGAATTAATACCAACACACATTGATGCATGTTTTACCCCGATTAAACCAGGAGTTATAATTATTAATCCAAATAGAAAAATATCAAATGATCAAAGAAAAATATTTGATGATAATAATTGGGAGATACATGAAGCAGCACCTTCTGTCCATAATACTCCACCTCCTATGTGTTATTCATCAATATGGTTATCAATGAATGTTCTGATTTTAAATCCAAAAACAATTTGTGTTGAAGCTTCTGAGGAAAAAATGATTAAACAAATAGAAGGTTTTGGTATGGACGTAATTCCAGTTCCTTTCAGAGATGCTTATGCTTTTGGTGGAAGCCTTCATTGTGCAACTACAGATGTTTATAGACAGGGAGAATGTGAAGATTACTTTCCTAATCAATAATGAATAATTTTAATCAAAATAATTTTAAAGCTGATTTAAAAGATACTGACTTCAATAAAATAGGCGTCATAACTCTATCAACTGATTTCACAATTGAACAAGATTATAGAAAAGTTTGTTATAATTTACCAATAGATATTTTTTTTAATAGAATTCCATTTTTAAATCCTCTCACCCATGAAAATTATATCAAGATGGCAGATCATATTACTGAAACAACAAATCAAATATTACCAAATGAGAAACTTGATGTAGTTGCATATGGATGTACTTCTGGTACAATTGAAATAGGTGAAGAGAGAATAAAATCTGAAATACATAAATCTAAATCAGATGCATTGATAACTACTCCAATAACTGCTGCAATTAAGGCTTTTAAATTATCAAATTTCAAAAAAATTGCAGTTCTCACGCCTTACCCTAAAGAAGTAAACATTAAAGTATATGAATATCTAATTAAAAATGAATTTGATATTAAGTCTTTCAATTCATTTAATTTGAATTATGACTCTGAAATTGCAAAGGTTACAGCAGATAGTTTAATACAAACAATTTCATCAATAGATTTAGGAGACATTGATTGCCTATTCGTTTCATGCACAGCTTTAAAAATTTTAGATTTAATTGAAGAATTAGAAGAAAATTTAAAAATAAATATTATCTCAAGTAATCAGGCCATAATATGGGACTCTTTACGTTTATCAAAAACAAATAATAAAATTGATGGTTTTGGCAAACTTTTTAAATTACATTGATTTAGGTTTAAATTGATTACACTTCAACAAATACAAGATGCACATAAGAAAATTTTACCTTATGTAAACTACACTCCACTGGTATATTCTCAATACTTATCAAAAAACTCCAAAGTAAAACTGAAACTAGAAAATTTTCAAATTACTGGATCTTTTAAGTTAAGAGGTGCAGTTAACAAGCTTCTTTCTTTAAGCGAAAGAGAAAAGGAACAAGGTGTGATTGCAGTTTCTACAGGAAATCATGGAAAAGGAGTTGCATTTGCCTCAAAAGTATTAGGAATTCAATCAACTATATATATGTCATCAATGGTTCCTAGTTATAGAAAAGAGGCTATTGAAAACTTAGGGGCAAAAGTTGAGATAGTTGGAAAAAATAGCGATGAAGCAGATTTATTTGCTAAACAGCTTTCAAAAGAAAAAAATATTACGTTAATTCATCCTTTTGATGATGAAGATATAATTATTGGTCAAGGAACTGTCGGTCTTGAAATGCTAAAGGAATTTCCTGAAGTTGATACAGTGATTATACCTACTTCAGGTGGAGGGCTAATTTCTGGAATAGCGCAAGCAATTAAACTTCAAAAACCAGATACAAAGGTAATTGCTGTATCTATGGAAAGAGGCCCCTCTATGTATGAAAGCCTAAAAAAAGGAGAGCCAGTAGATGTTGATGAAATAGAAACTTTAGCGGACTGCTTAGGTGGAAGCATTGGCTTAGATAACAAATTTACATTTAATATTGTAAAACAATATGTCGATGATTTTGTTTTAGTTAGTGAAGAAAAAATAGCAGAGGGTATTAGAATAAATTTCATGGAACATAAAATAGTATCAGAAGGAGCAGCTGCAACTAGTGTTATGGTTGTTAAAGATAAATTAACATCGCATCTAGGAAAAAATATAATTTGTTTAATTTGTGGAGGAAATATTGACTCAGATTTATTTAATAAAGTTTTAAGTAATGCTCATCCTTAAAAAAAAAGATATTATTCAACATGTGGATCTTAATGAAGATCTAATACCAATAATAGAAGAAGCTTTTATAAGTTTATCAAAAGGGAAAACTGTAATGCCTCCTATAATGAGAATTGATATTGAAAAATTCCACGGTGAATCAGATGTTAAAGCTGCCTATATTGAAGGCTTAGATAGTTTTGCAATAAAAATAGCCTCTGGTTTTTTTGATAACCCTAAATTAGGCTTACCATCTAGTAATGGATTAATGGTTCTGCTAGATTCTGAGACTGGAGTAATAAAATCTGTTTTACTAGATGAGGGATATTTGACTGATACAAGAACAGCAATAGCAGGTGCAATAGCTTCAAAATACTTATCAAATCAAGATGCTAATACTGTAGGAATTATTGGAGCTGGAATTCAAGCAAGATTACAACTGCAAGCAACCTTGTTAGTAAGAAAAATTAACAAAATAAATGTATGGGCACGTGACAAAGACAAGGTTAATCAATTTGTAGATAGTCTAAAAGACTTAAAAATTGATATAAATATATCTGAAACCTGTAAGGATTTAGCTAGTGGTTCAGATATTATTATCACAACAACTCCTAGTAAAAAACCTCTTCTAGAATTTGATTGGATAAAAAAAGGTACTCATATAACGGCTATGGGATCTGATGCTGAACAAAAAAATGAATTACAACCAACTATGATAAAACTATGTGATAAGTATGTTCCAGATAGTCAAGCACAAACAATTATTTTAGGAGAATTACATCATGCCATTAAGTCTAACTTAATATCACCTTATGATAAATTTAATGACCTTGGTAGTATAATAATTGATCCAAGTTTGGGAAGAAAAAATAAAGATGATATTACAATATGTGATTTGACAGGAACGGGTGTACAAGATACTGCAATAGCAAGATATACATATAATATCTGTAAAAAAAATAATTTAGGCATTAAAACTTAACATATGAATCAAGCTGTCATTAAGAAAACATCGGATTATTTTAAATCAAAAGGAGTTGTGTTACCAAGTATTAAGGAACTGCAAAATCCTGAAAGTATTAATGAAGATATAAAAAATTCTCTTAAAAATATAAATAATAACGATGTTAATCCATTAAACTTATTCAGAGTTCATTGGTTTAATAAAAAAGATCAGT